>CBDVAD010000177.1:0-7409 GCA_965371875.1 uncultured bacterium | reverse complement strand
CTTCATATGCCACTTAACGGGAAGGCGGAGTGTTTAGTACCGGGAGTCAGTATACTCGATGGACTTAAAATTTTACTGTGGAGGTACGCTCATGAAGCGTCTTATCATTATTCTGCTGGCAGTAGTGTCAGCAGCAGCTTATGCCGATGTGGAAATTATAGTTACTGCATCAAGAATCGAAGAAGATTCCAAAACAACTCCTGCCTGGGTCCGGGTTATACCGGAGGAAGAGATCGACAAAAAAGCAACAGTTCTGGATGTCCTTAAAACTATTCCTGATATATCGGTCAGAGAGGTTTCCCCTGCAAAACAGTCTATAAGTATGGGAGGTTTTGGCGATAATGGATTTGGAAGGACTCTTATTTTAATCAATGGACGATCTGTTAACAGACCGGACATGGCATCATTCGACTGGAATACAATAACTCTATCAAGTGTAAGCAGAATAGAGATAGTGAAAGGATCAATGTCTTCCCAATACGGGGATCAGGCTGTTGCAGGTGTTATAAATATAATTACAAAGCAGCCTGAGGGGTTAACAGCATCTGTGTCCGCTTCTGCTGCAAATACTCTTACTAATAAAGAATCGGTTTTTACATCCTATGGAAATGAGACTACAGGTATTGCACTTGGTATAAACAGAACAGATAATAATCCAACAAGGGATCGATCGGATTCAACAATTCTAAGTACAAATATAGATTCCTACTATAATTTTTCAGGTCTTGAAATAAAGGTTGGGGGTTATTATTCCAACAGTGAGTATCAACTGCCTGGTAGTTTAACAGAATTGCAATTTGATTCTGATCCTGATACAGCCAGCAATCAGGAAGATGAAGGAATCTCAACAAGCTACGGAGTAAATGGGTCCTTTGATATTTCAGCTGGTGCAGTAGATATATCTGTTCCAGTCTCCTATTCAGTTCTAAATTATAGTTCAGATATGCCTTCCTGGTTTCATCCTGTTTTCACTCCAGATCCATATTCTGATACAAATATTGCTACTGTTACAGCAGGTGTAAAAGGCAGTTCCTCTTTTTATATTGGTGACTCTTTTGAGATTACTCCTGTGGGTGGGCTTGATTTTAAGCAGAACAATTTATCTGTTACTAAATTTGATAGTGCAGCCAGGACAACCCAGACTTCGGAAACAGATATAAAAAGGATAGATACAGCTGCATGGGCAAGGGCAAAGGCGAACTATCTGGATATACTTATTTTTGACGGTGGATTACGCTATAACTATTCTGATATGGATATCAACCCAGGAATTACTCATACTGAGCTTGTTTATGATATGGGTGGAGTATGGAGTATTACTCCTGAATTAAGGGCCAGTCTTAGATATGGCAGAGTTTTTAGATATCCATTTTTTGAGGAACAGTATGAATGGTACTCTACAGTAAATACTAATCTAAAACCGGAAGTAGGTAACAATTATAATCTTTCTATTGACTATACAATCGATAATTTTAGTATAACCGTTTCTCCTTACTTGATTAGCCTGGATAATGAAATCATGTGGGATGGTTCCACCAATGTAAATGCGGGTTCTACTCGTCATTTTGGGGGCTCCATTGAATCTGAATATATAAAAGGGAAAATTAATGTTACTGTCGGATATGCCTATGATCATGCTGAATTTACTGATACTAAAAAGATTATTCCAAGAGTACCTGGGCATACTGTTTATAGTTCTATTGCAGTTTCACCTGTAAAGGCTGTCAAAGTTTCTACTGACGGACGTTATTCATCTGAGTTCTATACTGATGATGATAATACAGACTCTGTACCAGGCCGGTTTGAATGGAATATGCGGGCAGACTGGAATATCAATGAAGATTTTACCGTATATCTGATGGCGAAAAATATTCTTGATGACCGGACTCCTACTTTTGCTTATTCGAATACATCCTGGTATCCAATGCCGGGCAGAACATTCGAAACAGGGATAAAGTGGGTGTATTAAAAGTACAAAGTACTTTGACTATTGCAGTGTGGAGTTCAATTCTGCTGCACACTGCAGGTTTTCTGGGGTTCGAACTGGCATTCTCTAATAAGAGTAAGCCCTTCCCAAAGTCCGTACCCCGGACTGTTACTTTGCTGTCTATTGGTGGAGCTCAGGATACTATTGCGCCTTTGGAAAAGGAATCATTAAGTAATAATATCCCAGCTCAGATTATTGAAAACTTTATTCCTGACGAATTGGTTCCAATAAAAAATGAACCATCCTCCGTACAGTCTGAAGATAGGTCCTTTTCAGATTTTTTATCAGGTAATGCTGAAAGTAATAATTCTGATTCAAATTCAGATCAATCTTTGAATCAAAAAGTATCCATAGTGGATGACATTGGAAAAATGATTCCTGAAATAAGAGAACCTGTCCCTGTTGAAACAATAACGCCTGTTTATCCTTTCCGGGCACGGAAAAAAAGTTTTGAGGGAGTTGTGACTCTGGATGTTACTGTTTCAGACAAAGGAATCCCTGACTCATGTCAGATTATTAATTCATCCGGGTATAAGGAATTAGATGATGCTGCTGTGAAAACGGTTTTAGCTTCTTTATTTTATCCCGGAACAGTTGATGGAGAGGATATACAAAGTATTCTGCGCATCCTCATCAAATTTCAATTAGATGATTCTTAAACCCCCGGCTCAGTATCCGTAAACATTGCCCCTTAAGTTTCTTCCCCCGTCTACATAGATTACCTGACCTGTAATAAATTCATTCTGAAGCAGAAACAGAACTGTACTGGTAACTTCTTCCAGGTTTCCAATTCTATTTAATGGATTCCCGGCCTTAAGATTCTCTATCATCTTTTTATCAAGGTTTTTATCAGGTATTATAATTCCCGGAGCCACAGCGTTAACTCTAATCTGGGGAGCAAACTCCAGACTCATCATTCTGGTAAGGTTAAAAAGCATCTGCTTGCTAAGCTGATAACTTATATGTTTTGGTTCGTAATCTGTCATTCTGGCATCCAGAAAATTTATTATTGAACCGGTATTGCAGATATTCATAAACTCTCTGGCCAGGATAAACGGGGCGAATCCGTTTAAATTAATGGTCCGGGTCAGTCTCTCATAAGAGAGTGATTCCAGATTATCGACCGGATAAACAGATGCTGAATTAATAATATAATCGAGATTACCTGTAATATTAACTGCTTCCTGAATCAGTTTATTTATTCCATCTGTGTCACTGAAATCGTATTGTATTTTAGCAGACAACACGCCTTTATCTTTTGATAATTGTACTGTTTCGTCCGCTCTTTGCGCAGAATTATTATAGTGAATTACTGTATTAATACCCTGTTCAGCAAGAGTCAGAGCCGTTGCCCTGCCAAGTCTTTTTGCCGCACCGGTTATTAATGCAGTTTTACCAGCTAGTTTATTCATGGTTTTATTATAAAGAATTGCTTAAATAAAGAAAACTAATAAAAATATAATTATTTCGGGTTCACGTCCGACAATTAATATGATAGAGTACATTATTATTTTTCAGGAGTAAAGAAATGATTATCCCTTCCGATACCGCAATGTCTATTGCTCATGCAATAATATTCTTTTCAACAATAGGGTGCATTGTTTTTGTTTTTATTAATTGGAATAAACAGGATTCAAATACTCCAGTAAAAGTAGAAGAAGAGTAGCTTTTAAAACTACCTCCTCTTCCTTTTGTCCTTATAGTAAAGTAATTTCCCGGGTGAATTATTTAAAACACGCTCCTCTTTGATAAAAAGATCCGTAGCATCAATCAGCTCCCCAAGTTTCTTATGACCATAATTTCTGGAGTCGAAGGCAGGATCTCTTTTTGCTATATTCTGCCCTACATTTCCAAGATAGGCCCACCCGGTATCATCGGCAGAATCTTCAACAGCAAATCTCAGTAAAGAAACCAGTTTGGTATCCTGCTTGAGGATAGCGGTGGATTTTCGATTTTGAGGTTCATTGGTTTCACTGGTCTCCTCTTCTCTTAGAATTTCAGTGTATATAAATTTATCACAGGCCACAACAAATGGTCGGGGAGTTTTTACTTCACCAAAACCGTAGACCATTAATCCTTCTTCCCTGATTCTTGCAGCAAGGCTGGTGAAATCGCTGTCACTTGAAACAATACAAAATCCGTCAAACCGTTCTGTGTAGAGCAGGTCCATAGCATCTATTATCATTGCTGTGTCAGTTGCATTTTTACCTACAGTATATCCAAACTGCTGAATTGGTATTATAGAATATTCCAGGAGCGATTCTTTCCAGCCCTTTAGATGGGGGTTCGTCCAGTCTCCATAAATTCGTTTTACACTGGCAATTCCGTATTTTGCAATTTCAGCCAGCAGGCCGTTTACGATCCTGGCCGGGGTATTATCTGCATCTATAAGTACTGCGAGTTTTTTCTGGTTCATTTCATCATCTTTCATTATTTTTCCTCTTTATATTCCAGCAATAGTGTATTTTTTTATTTCGTTCAAAATCCATAGGAATGGTTTCCTTGGTTATATCATTTATCTGTAAATCTGTTAATGAATCCATATCCAGTTTAAATTTACGGAAATTAGTTGAAAATATCAATGTTCCATTGGATTTTAGTTTGTTTATACATTTTTTAATAAGTTCTACATGGTCTTTCTGTATATCCAGGATTCTCTCTGTACCCTTTGAATTTGAAAATGTCGGAGGATCCAGAAATATTAAATTATATTTGGATTTGTCTGTATCCAGCCAATGGAAGCAGTCATCCTTGATAAAAAGGTGATTATTACCTTTAAAACCGTTTATTTCCATATTCTCTTTAGCCCAGTCAGTATAGGTGTTTGAATTATCTACGGAGGTTGTGGATACAGCACCTCCCGCAGCGGCATAGACTGACGCTGTACCTGTATATGCAAACAGGTTTAGAAAATCACCGTTTTTCGATAAATTCCCAATTATTTCTCTGGTTGTTCTGTGGTCCAGAAATATTCCGGTATCAAGATAATCGGAAAAGTTAACAAGAAACTTTTTTCCATTTTCATGAATTTCCTGTTTTTCACCTTTTCTTGAAATTATTTCGTACTGGTTTGATCCATGTTGGCGCCGGCGTGTTTTTACGTAAACCTGTTTTTTGTGGAGATCCATAGTATGGATAAGACCGTCTAATAACTCCTGCAGGTGTTTTTGTGTTTTTTCCGGTTCAATTTCTTTAGGAGCTGCATATTCCTGGACATTAACCCATTTCCCTTCATAGAAATCGATGGCTGCAGAGTATTCAGGCATATCTGCATCATAAATTCTGTAACATGATACATTATTTTTCTTTGCCCACTTTACTATTTTCTTTAGATTCTTTTTCAGCCTGTTGGCAAACATTTCTGCTCCAGATGAAAGCGGCTTTTTCTCCTGATTTTTCTTTGTTACAGCTTCCATCATTTTGCTTCGCTCTTTATCGGAGTAAATACTGTATGCTGCCAGGGTACACTCAATTTTTCCATTGAGAACTCTGTTAATTTTATCCGGTTTAAGGCCGATTGCCCTGGAAAGCTGATCATTTCCGGATAATATGGCTGCCTTCCAACCCTTAAAATCCATAGTAAGTCGTTTTCCAATGGTCTGATAAAGTGGAAACAGATCATCTATCTCACCCAAACGCTCACCATAGGGTGGATTTGATAATATAAGACCCGGCTCGGCATTGTATTCTCCAGACCTGGCAATGTCTCTCTTTTCTATATGAACTATATGTGTAAGACCGGCCTTTTCTACATTTGCAATTGCGGCGCTTACTGCTCCTTTATTGTTATCCCACCCAACAATAGGCGGAATCTTCTTCTTCCCCTTCTCTTTTCTCTCTTCCGCTTCTTTAATAAGGTTTTTCCATAGTGTTTTATTGTGTTTATGCCAGCCTTCAGGTCCATTTGAACCGCTTACCAGGGCCGGGGCGATATCACCGGCTATAAGTGCTGCTTCTATTGGAAGAGTTCCGGAACCACAGAACAGATCCAGAAAAGAACCACCCTGTTCTGCTATTTTCTTCCATCCGCTGCGAAGGAGCAGGGCGGCTGCAAGGTTTTCTTTAAGTGTTGCAGGACCACCGATACTTCGGTAACCCCTCTTGTGCAGACTGTTTCCGGAGAGTTCAATACTTATTGTTCCGGTATTCTGCTTTAACAGAAGGTGAATCCGTAGATCGGGATTTCCCGCATCTACAGATGGTCTGGAGCCTGTCCTGTTTCTAAACTGATCAACGATGGCATCTTTTACACGCTGACTTGCGAAATTGGGATGATTTGCGGCAGCACTGTTTATAAGATCGCAGCTGATTGAAAATGTGGTATCTACCCCCATTTCCAGCTGCCAGTCAATTTTACCTGCATTGTTATATATATCGTCGGATGATTCAGCTTCAAAGCCCGAAAGCTCCATGAACAGACGCCCGGATATCCTTGACCAGATAAGCATTCTGTAGGCCGTTTCCAGGCTTCCTGAAAAGGAAACTCCTGCAGGGGCGGTTTTTATATCTGTACCACCCAGTTCTTCTATCTCTTTTGATGATAGTTCTCCCATATTTTTAGGGCAGTTTGCAAAAAATTTGAACGTATTCATAATATTTTTAGACTATATACCACTATTACTCTTTGTTACAGCGCTTATTCAATTTTGCTTTTCTATTAATCTTGTGACAAATGATACATTATTTTCCAGTTGTGACATCTTGTTATCCCGATCATCAATAATCGATTCCAATATTGATACTTTTTTCTCCAGTTCCATTACTTTTATTTTTGTTTCTTCATCTATTTTGTTTCTTCTTTTTGTTAAAAAATCAAAACCAGCAGCAAAAAGTGATATTAATACAACACTTCCACAAATAATGAGCGTAATCTCCATTAAGATACTCCTGCGATCATGGTGATATAAAAAATACATTCACAAAGTTTCTGTAACTTAACTATTATATATTGATTACAACTGTAAATACAGGGGTTTATTCTGATGAAGACGGACCTTTGCTAGTTTGGTTACTATTTTGCCAATGCTCATTACTGGAATATACATGGTATCTCTTTTCTGAAACGACCATAATCAGTCTGTAGTTATTTCCCTGGCAATTGCTTGTTGAAGCAGCAGACTAATTTCCACAGTACTAGTATTAAAGGGTAATAGGGGGAATAATGACTGAAAAATATAATAATAAATATAGGATATCATCTACACGAGTACAAAAATGGAATTATGGTTGGGATGCGTCTTATTTTATCACAATATGTACACAAAGCAGGAAATGCTATTTTGGTGATATTGTAGATATCGGTATGGAATTATCACCTGTAGGAATATTGGCTGATCTGTTTTGGCGTGAAATCATAAATCATACAAAATATGTTGAATTAGGGCCGTTTGTGGTAATGCCGAATCATGTCCATGGTGTTTTG
>CBDVAD010000176.1:0-7410 GCA_965371875.1 uncultured bacterium | reverse complement strand
TTGTAATTGCCTTTTTAGCTAATAGAGTAGTGGCCCTGAATACAAGCAGAGCAATCATCATAACAGGAAACTGAAAGGTAAAGAAAGAGGAAGGAACAACCAGTCCGGAACCTGTAACAGAGGCAGAAACACCTACAACAAACAGAACATTTAATATATCTGCTCCAATAATATTTCCTATTGCAAGTTCACCATGACCTTTTCGTGCAGCTGTTATAGCTGTAACTAATTCAGGGAGTGAAGTACCAAATGCAACAAGAGTAGCTGCAATAACGCTTTGAGGAATACCAACACGGACAGCACCTAATTCCACAGTTGGGATTAAAATTTTCGATGAAATAATTATAAGTGCAATTCCCAGTACTAATTTTAACATTACAATTGTGGAGGAAGAGGTTTCATGGTCAGCGATCTCCTCAACCAGTTCTCCCAAACCATCAATCCTCTTTACACTCTTTACTGAAGTAACCATATATATAATAAGAAGAAGAACAAAGCCAAAACCTATAAACTGACTAATATTTCCATCCTGGGAAAACCCTGTATCCATTGAAAGCCATGGAATAGAAACAGCTATCAGGAGTAAACCAGCTCCGAACTGAAGCCAACCCTGTTTATTGGTTAGAGTTTTATCCAGGTGAAGAGGTGCTATAAAGGAAGCAAGACCTATAATAAGAGCTGTATCACATATAATTGAACCTACAGCATTACCCAGAGCAAGATCAGGATTTCCCTGTAAGGCAGCTCCAACAGAGACAGCTGCTTCGGGAAGTGTCGTTCCCAGACTAACAATTGTTGCTCCAATTATCATTTTAGGAACACCCCATTTCACAGATAAAGCAACAGCTTCATCTACAAGAATATCAGCCCCTTTACTAAGGGTATACAATGTGAAAGCAGCAATTCCTACTAGTACAATAAGGGAAAATCCCTCTAAAGTTGATCTTAATAATTCTTCCACATTCTGCTCCTGACAATAAATAAGATATCTTTAAAATTCAAAACTATTATACAGGTAATTTATACGACGTTTCAACCTTCAGCAAATTGCATTGACTCTCCAAAAATAATGTAGTAAATAATAAATGATCATTACCTAAATTTATTCAGGATGAAATCATGTCTATTTATTTATGGATTGTTGTATTTATTTTCAGCCTGGCCCTGCTTATAAAATCATCTGATTTTTTTGTAGGTGCAGCTGAATCAATTGGATTAAAAGCAGGTCTATCTCCGTTTATCACAGGTGTGTTAATTGTTGGTATAGGTACCAGTCTTCCTGAGCTTGGATCTTCAATTGCTGCCGTAGCAGGGGGTGCTACAGAAATTGTAGTTGGAAATGTACTGGGTTCAAATATTACAAATATTTTTCTTGTTCTGGGAATAGCTGCTGTGATTGGGAAAGAATTTACTATAAAACACGATCTTCTTAAAATTGATATTCCCTTTCTTCTTGCTACAACTCTTCTTCTTGGCCTAATGATACTGGATGGATCTTTTTCCAGAGCAGAAGGTATTCTTACCATTCTGGCCTTTTCGCTCTACATTCTTTATAATTTAAAAAATGGTGCTGGAAAAAATACAAATAGTAAAAAAAAGCAAAAACCAAGTTTTAAAGAAATACTTTTCATTGTTTTAAGCCCGGTAGGTATCTTCTTCGGCGCTAAATATACAGTTGATTCTGTAATTTTCATATCTGCTTTTTTTGGAATTGGAAGTGAAATAATAGCCCTTTCAGCAATTGCCCTTGGAACATCTCTTCCCGAGGTACTTGTAACAATAGCTGCTGCCAGGAGGGGTAATCCTGATTTAGCTGTAGGAAACATTATTGGTTCCAATATCTTTAACGGATTGGTTGTCATGGGAATACCAGCACTTATGACAAATCTCGCAATCCCTCCAGGTATACTTGCATTCTCCCTCCCTGTCTTCATAGCGGCCATCTTCATTTTCATTTTTATGATCATAGACAGGAAAATCAACAGCCTTGAGGGAGGTATTCTTTTGCTTTTTTACATCTATTTTATTGGTAAACTCTTTGGATTAACTTAGATAGTCCAATAGTTTTGTGTTTCCATGATTTAGTCAAAACTCACATTGCCGGAGGGCACTTTGGAAGAACATAATTTTTTCGATACATATCATATTGATCCCCTTGCATTTGACCGCAGCGGGTTAAAGTGGGAAACTCTGAAAGAAATTTCTGACAACTATAATACAATTAAACCTGAACTTAATTTTCTGGGTAAACAGGTTCTGGAACAAATTTTGAAGACACCACATGTACATTCAATAAACTATAGAATTAAGGAAGATGAACATCTAATAGAAAAAATAATAAGAAAGACTATCCAGAATCCATCAAGGGTAATAGATTCAAATAATTACAAATCCGAAATTACTGACTTAACAGGCATCAGGGCACTTCATCTTTTCAAGGAAGACTGGATACATATTCATGACTTCATAAAAAACAATTGGGATTTTAAAGAACAACCTGTTGCCTATATAAGAAACGGTGACTCAAAAAGAATTGTAGACTATTATCATGAAAACAAGTGCCAGGTTCTGGAACACCCCTACGGATATAGATCAGTACATTATGTATTAAAAACAACTTACAACGATAATGATTACTTTGTAGAAATACAGGTAAGAACAATTTTCGAAGAAGCCTGGGGTGAAATTGATCATGCCATACGCTACCCATACCATGCAGACAAAGAACTACTTTTTAGACTTTCTTCAATCCTAAACAGGATTGCAGGCAGTGCAGATGAACTCGGAACATATATCCGGTATCTAAAATCTCAGACAGAAAGAACAGAAATAGATTACAATAGAGAAATTAACAATAAAAACGTAATTATAGATGACCTGAAAAAGCAAATTGATGCACTGGAAATCGCCAATGACAAGAAATCAAAAATAACAGAGGCCCTGATTCAATTGGAAAATGAACCATCTGCCAATATTTCCCCTACCAACGATCTTCTTTGGCTTGATTCATTTATACAAACTCCTTTATTTAGAAATATCTCTTCCAAAATTGAGGAAATTACTATGTCTGATCAATTTATCCCCCTTGATGTTAGTGAGGAAGATCTTAAAATTATGAGAAAAGCACAGTCAGAATTATTCAAAATGTTACAGGAACCGGATAAACTAAAAGAATTAATATCAGATGAACATGTATCAAAACTTCTGGGGCAGCTTGGAGAGAATAAATCAGAGTAATTAAACATATTGATTTTTCCAAAAACCTGTTATATATCTAAATCATAACTATTAGCAAAAGTTATAAAATAAGAAGATCTTGCCTGGTCGTGCGCTTCGCTTACTGCTCGGCTATGCAACCGTAGAGGATTAATATGAATATGAGATGGAACCTGGATGCACTTTATGCATCATTCGACTCAGAAAACTATCAGAGTGATATAATAGACCTGGACGCAAATATAGCAGAACTTAACACCTGGACAGAAACAGAATTTATTAAATTTCCGGACGAAAAAAACAACTCGTCAGATACTGGAGATGTAATTAAAAAGTACCTGGATTCATATATAAACATCAGAAAGTTGCTTTTCGGATTGTCATCCTATGCAGAACTTACTTTCAGCGTTGATGCCTCTAATAATACAGCAAAAAAATATACGGAAAGGCTGGATCAAAGACTACCGGAAATAACAAAATCAACGGTCCTTTTTACAAGATGGATTTCAAAAATTAAAAACCTGGATGCAGTCACAGCAAACTCAGGATTACTTAAGGAACATATTTTTTACCTGCAGGAAACTATAAATAACAGTAAATATCTTTTGTCAGACAAGGAAGAGATTCTTGCTGCAAAGCTGAAAAATACAGGATCCAATGGATGGTCACAGCTCTGGAATGTTCTTACATCCACTATAAAAGTAGATATTGAAATAGATGGAGAAAAAAAGGAACTGCCCCTTCCTGTTATAAGAAATATGGCGAATGAAGCAGATGCAAAAATCAGAAAAAGTGCATTTGAAGCAGAGCTGGCAGTATATAAAAAGTTTGACGAATCTGCAGCCGCAGCCCTGAATGGAGTTAAGGGTGAAGTTATATCCATGACAGAGCTGAGAGCTTACAATTCCCCCCTTGATATGACATTGAGAAATTCACGGATGGACAGGGAAACCCTTGATGCAATGTTTACTGCAATTAAAGAGTATCTACCAGTATTCAGAAAATATTTTGCTAAAAAAGCGGAACTCCTTGGTCACAGCAAAGGGCTGCCGTTTTATGACCTTTTTGCTCCTATGGGGAAATATGAAAAAACATTTGACTACGACCAGACCCGGGATTTTATAGTTAGTAAATTCAGGGAATTCAGTGATAACCTTGCTGATTATGCTGATAATGCCTTTGAAAAAAACTGGATAGATGCAGAACAGAGAGAAGGAAAACGTGGAGGTGCTTTCTGTGAAAACCTCCATATAATCGGAGAAAGCCGGATAATGTCAAACTTTGACGGCAGTTTCTCCGGGGTAACAACACTGGCCCATGAATTAGGCCACGGTTATCATGGTCATTGCCTTAAGAACGAGAGCTTCCTGAATTCAGACTACCCCATGCCCCTGGCAGAAACAGCTTCAATATTTTGTGAAACCATTATTATCAATGCAGCCCTGAAGAATGCATCAGAAGATGAAGCATTCACCCTGCTGGAAAATAGTATCCAGGGTGATGCACAGGTAATTGTAGATATTTACAGTAGATTTCTATTTGAATCAGAACTTTTTGAAAAAAGAAAAACTGCATCTCTATCTGTCGATGAGTTAAAAACAATTATGGTTGACGCACAGAAAAAATCGTACGGAGATGGATTGGATAAGGATGTACTGCATCCTTACATGTGGGCCTGTAAGCCTCACTACTACTATGCAGACTACAACTTTTACAACTTCCCTTATGCCTTTGGTCTTCTATTTGCCAAGGGTCTATATGCTGAATATATGAAATCAGGAACTTCTTTTATAGAAAAGTATGACAGGCTTTTAAAAGAAACAGGTAAAAAGAGCATAGCAGATGTTACTGCCATGATGAATATAGATATCAGGTCTCCTGAATTCTGGCGAAGCTCTCTTAAGCTTGTAGAACAGGACATAGAAAAGTTTATAAGCATTGCAGGAAAAATTAGTTAGTATAAATCCCGGTCTTTGCTCATGGCCGGGATTATTTTAGATCTCATTCTTTTAGTACCTCAATATAACCGGCATCTCCGTTGACTCTTATTTTTTGTCCTGTTTTGATAATTTGCGTAACATTTTCGATAGAAACAACTGCCGGAATTCCATATTCCCGGGCTATCACAGAACCATGTGTCATCAGCCCCCCTACTTCTATTACAATTGCCGAAGCGTTTATAAACAGTGGAGTCCAGGCAGGATCTGTAAAAGGAGCAACAAGAATTTCTCCGGGGTGAAGAATTTCTGAGTGAGGGTCCATCAAAACCCTGGCTATTCCTTCGATATTTCCCGCGGAAACTCCTGCTCCAGGTAAAGCTCCATCAGGAAAAAATCCTTCATGTTTTGCAACAGGAATCTCACCTTCACTCGTCATTACCCTGGGAGGTTTCATTCCTCTGTAAAGATCTAACTCCATTTTTCTTTTGGCAATTCTTGTTTTTATATCCTCTGATGGATTGGAGACAGCTTCAATCAATTCGTTGTAATCAAGAAACCACACATCATCTGTTTCATCTATTCTTTTATCCTCATATAAACTCATAGCCTCTTCAAGAATCAATTCTCTTATAATCCCGAATAATTTCATAAGAAAATATTTTCCATGCTCCCGCAGGGGGAGAGAGTTGCGATAATCTTTTATAAGTCGTCTAAGTTTCTTTTCTCTGTACTTACCAAATAGACCTGTTATTACTGAATCTACAAGTCTTTCTGCAGCTCGTTCTGCTTCTTTTGCCAAATCATTATAATGTACACGATGAGATCCTGAACGTTCCTCTTTCATACTACCCATTATCACTTTAAAAATTGATGAAGGATCTTCCTGCCATCTTGGTCTGCTGATATCAATTTCACTTACACCACGAAATCCATACAACTTGATAAACCGTTTCCATTCCAGAATAAAAGTATCGTACTTATGTTCATTTTCAAGAGTTTTAACAGTATCCTTAATATTTTTTGAATCAGATAAAATTTGAAATAATCCTGGAGATTCTTTAATAATATCTGCAAGATCACCTATCTTCAGATCCATTTCTGTAGTGACATTTCCCTTTAAACCTCGCTGAAGGGCAAGAATCTCATCAGCTTTTGTATCCCCGGGAAACATTTTATGTATTTTTTTAATTGAATATAAAGCAGGTATAATATTGGGAAAGATTATTATCAGTGTTTTGAGAATATTTTCCACAGCAGTTCGCCCGGCAATTAAACGATCTCTACCTGCAGTTGCAGTTTTAATATTGTGTTTTATCTTATTAATTTGATTATTAAGATGAGCAAACATTTCTTCTGCCCTGCCGGTAGAATCTTTCCAGAGAATAACCTTTATTCCCTTCAGAATAATCGGCAACAGCCATTTCAACGGTGTTTTTAAACTGGATTTATATTTGGATACTTTTGCTCCAGTAAGAAATTCATCTCTGTTAACCACTTCTGAAACAGCACCTGCAATAAGTGGATCAATAGATTTTAATAATTTAGGTAGAATTTTTCTACCAACAGTCCGGAATAGAATGGGAGAAAGATCTGCATAAACTCTTCCCCCGGCAGAAAGAATAAAAGGATTGTACTCACCAGGCTTCCCTTCTTTACCTGCTGGAAAAAAGAGTTTTAGAACAGATTGAGACATAGGAGGCATGACTTCGGTCATAACCTGAAAATGACCTACACTCATAAATATATGCAGATTTTTCTCTTTTTTTATCATTTCCGGCACAGGAAACAGAGACGTGATCGGTCTTGACTGAACAATAAAAAGTTTATCATCTTCAAAACACCATTCAATATCCTGGGGAGATCCATAATGGTCTTCAATTCTTTTCCCCATTTTTGCAAGCCTTACAATCTGTTCATCCGTTAAAACCTGGGAAGTGCTTTTACTTTTTGCCAGTTTTTCTGTTTTAGTACCACCTTCAGGAACTGATATGATCTGGAGTTTTTTTTCATTTACCTCTTTTTTTAAAATAGAAAAATCACTTTTATCCACTTTATAAAGATCAGGGGTAATAAGGCCCGAAACAAGTGCTTCTCCCAGACCGAATCCCGCATCTATGGAGATTTTTTTTCTATGTCCGGAAAGAGGGTCTGCCGTGAACATGATCCCGGAAGCATCAGGGTAAACCATCTGCTGAATAACTGCAGACAGCTTTACATCCCTATGGGAAAATTCTTTTTCTATCCTGTACAGTAT
>CBDVAD010000175.1:0-7417 GCA_965371875.1 uncultured bacterium | reverse complement strand
AGGAGGGCATTACGAACAGCATGTTCAGGGACCCATGGCTTCTACCACAGTTTTTGTCAGGATGTACGGGATAACACAAGCGAAGGATAAACAGCCCGGGAGCTGCACCTTGCAATGGAACTTATCTCAAAATCCAGTCAGATGAGGGCAATAGATGTTTCCGGATGTTTAAAAAAGGGGCAGATTGATTATACACCTCTTATTCATTTCGTAGAGTCTGCTTTTGGAAAAAGGATTCTTGGGTAGGCAACTTTTCATTTAGCTGCATATAAAATTTAAGAAAATATAGTACTAAAAAATTTAATATCTTTTCTGTAAAATCTATTATACACTACCTAAAACAGGACTGAATCGCACTCAGAATCAACACAAATCAGAAATATTCTTTCCAAAAATAATAATAGGAGAAAAACATGAAAACCACAGAGAAGAAAGTAGAAAAAAACATCAGTATATTTACAGAATGGGAGAATATTGCAGCTTCTGTTGCAGATGCCTTCCGTATGAACAAAGAGGATCGTGAATGGCTTCTGAACAAAAATCTTGCGAAACTGATCGCAGCAATTCCTTATCTTGCTGATTGTAAAGATCCAGGTCGAACTGCTATTACCCATCTGGGAGCCTACATACTGTCAATTCGAATTAAAACCGTAGCAAACTGCCAGCCTTCAGACGACGTAGATCTATTTAGACGTCTTGAGATGATAAACAACTTTATAGGCGGAGATCGGGCTGTTATACAGAAGGGAATGAGTCTCATAGCTCTTAATATGATTGCAGACTATGCCAGGGACATTGAAGAGGACCGTATGTTCGGAAAGTATAATCCTGTAGATTCCGGCGCTTTTAATTATGGAAATGAGAAAACACACCTTGAATCTATTATTAAATCCACCCCTTGCAGGGAGATGGAGGAGATAATGTCCATAGATGAAGCAGAGACAAGAGGCTGGGGACGCTGATTGCGAACGAATCAAATGGATAGTTATACTGCCTATTCCATACAGAAGAGAACCGGTCTCATACTTTCTATATTGAGCTTCATTGCGGCGATATCAAACTTTGTAAGCGGGTTGGTAAACTTTGGGGATACACCTTTTCAGGCATTCACCCATTATACCGTAATCATGACATTGTCCTGTTCTCTGGTCCTGTTTATTTCTGTATTTGGACGATCAACGAGATATAGGTATTTTCAGGTTGCGGTTATTCTCTTAGCTGGATTACTGTTAGTAATGATAGATGAATGGGATGACCTTACAAGCACCCTGATTCTACTTTTTGGGATGGCCCTTGCATATCAGTACGGTTTTTTTGCAGTGCGATTATATCTTAAAATGATTATTATCCTAAGTGTATATATAGCAGCCACCTTTGCCAATGTATTCCTTGTAAATGAACTGAAACTACCTTGGGGGATCCCCTCTATTCTCTTCTCCATTACAACGGTCTATCTCTTCTGGACCATTTTCAGCCAGGAGATAAACACCTATCTTATCCGCACCAATCAGCTTAGCAGAAGACTGGACCAGGCTGCATCGAAAAATATAAAGCTGGAGTTTATTACCGCAGACCAGGCTGCACTGATAGAAGAGAAAAACAGGGTGCTGGAAAAAAATCTTAAAGAAAAAACAGAGATCGAAAAAGAACTTCGTCGTACCCTGACAGTAAAGGATGTTCTGCTGCAGGAAGTCCACCATCGGGTTAAAAATAATCTTTCAGTTATCATCAGCCTTCTTAACATGCAGCACTCTGAAGACCACAGCGATACTATCACTGACTTTATAGAAACAAATTCAAACCGTCTATATGCAATGGCTGCAGTTCATGAAACTGTTCACCAGAGCGAAATTTATGGAGCAGTCAACCTGGCCGATTATTTTTCCGACATAATACAAAACCTGATTGAGATTTATTCTGTGGACGGGGACCTAAAAATAGATATAAATGCAGAAGATATAGAACTTTCAATAGATATTGCAGCCCCCCTTGGAATTATCCTTAATGACTGTGTGTCCAACTCAATAATCTACGGATTCAATAACACAATTACTGATAAAGTAATCTCGATTAAGATCAGGAAAACAGAGGAAATTGAAATTATTATCGCCGATAATGGGACCCTATTTCCACTGAAAATGTATACAACCGGCCCTGATACCTCCTTCAGCATTTGGCTAATCAAACTCCTGGTTGAAGATCAGCTGAAGGGGTCAATTGAGACAGATTATGATCATGGAAACAGATGGACCATAAGGTTTCCTCATACAGAATTAAAACCTGTATCTTTTTGAAAGATCCCGCATCTGCTCAACTTCCATCCGCATAGAGCTGGTAAGACCCAGATAATCCAGCTTCCGGCTCTTCAGTGTAAACCCAAGCCCTTCCAGCTGAAGAAGATACTTTGCATTAACAGGATAATACTGATATTCAACCACAGAAGCCAGTCCTATTAAATTCTGAAGATTCTTAACTTTTTCCGTACCTTCAAACCAGTTATCACAAAGTTTTACATAGAGTTCAGGGTGAAAATTAGTCATAATACCACAATAACCGGCATAACCTGCCTGCAGGGATCCAAGGAGTGATGCTGCATTTGCGTTGTAAAGTTTTAGATTACCGCCTGCAGCCATCTTTGCCCTTTCTTTGATCATATCAATATCACAGCATGTGTCTTTAAGATAAACAAACCTGCCAGTGGAATCAATCCATTGCAGCAGTTCATTACTCAGAAGTCTCTTGTAGGGATGTGGACATTCATACAGTCCCAGTTTTACATCTTCAGGGATACTGGATAAGATAGTTTCCATCCTTTCCTTCCAGACTGAATCCGGTTCCGATTCCCTTGCCAGAAGATTTGTTACAAGAATTACAGCATCTACACCAGTATCTGCAATTGCTTTTATCTCTTCTATCTGGTCATCAGACGAACTGGAAATATGCCCGGATGAAATGACAGGAACTCGTCCTGCACTTAACTTCATTACAGCAGAAGAAAGCTCAACCCGCTCTCTTAGACTCAGCTGATGCATTTCACTTGACTGACAGACAGCAAATAATCCGGAGACACCTCTTTCAATATACCAGTCCACAAGTTTTTCAAGAGCATTATAGTCAATAGAAAGGTCTTCTTTAAATGGTGTTACCATTGTTGGCCAGACTTCAGCCTTTCGATTTTTATCCATACTTTACCTCAACTACATCCCGAGAAAATTAGGTACAACCATAACAAACCATGGAACATAGGTTATTAAAAACAGTACTGCAAACAAAACAAGAAGCATAGGAAAAATTTCTTTAATTACGGCCTTCAAAGGTGTTCCCGAAATTCCCGACACCACAAATAAAAGCATTCCAAAAGGAGGTGTAGATAACCCTATCATCATATTCAGAGTTATTACTACACCAAAATGAACAAGATTTATACCCAATGCTTCAACAAGGGGCAATACAATAGGAATAAATACAAGCGTTATTGCCATAGTATCAATAAACATACCTAAAACAAGAAACATTATGTTTATAAGTAAAAGCAGTATGTATTTATTTGTAGTAATTGTTAGAAGAAGATTAGCAACAGCATCAGGAATATGTTCAATAGCTATAATATAGGAAAATGCAAAGGCACTGCCAACAAGAAGAGAAAGTATACCGGTGGTCTTTACTGTATCCAGTATTATCCTTGCCAGTTCCTTCCATCCAAGAGCTCTATAGATAAAAACAGAAATCAGTATAGCATAAAGAGCAGCCAGAGCCCCCGCTTCCGTAGGTGTCACAATTCCGGAATAGATACCTCCCAGAAGCACAATAACTGAAAACAATGCAGGAAATGCTTTTACAGTCAGGGTTATAGCATCTCTGAAAGCAATCTTAACACCTCTGGGATAATTTCTCTTATTTGCAATAAATGCAATATAGATCATCAAAGCAAAACCTACCATCAAACCAGGGATCATTCCACCCATAAACAGGGCACCAATAGAGGCACCTGACAACATGGCATAAAAAATCATTGGAATACTTGGAGGAAATATTGGGCCAATTGTTGCCGAAGCTGCTGTAATTGCACAGCTGAAACCATCGTCGTACCCATGCTCACGCATAGCTTTAATCTCCATCATTCCCAGTCCTGAAGCATCAGCAAGAGCAGAGCCAGTCATACCCGAAAAAATAATTGATGCAACAACATTTACATGACCAAGACCACCTTTTCTGTTTCCAACAGTGGCATTTGCAAACTTAAAAATCATCTCTGTGACTTTTCCACTATTCATAACCTGGGCCATAAATACAAAAAGAGGAACAGCAATCAGAATAAAATTAGAATTAAGGCCTGTTAAAACCTGAGTGGCAGTCATAGCTATCTCAGCTGCAGGACTCTGGGCAATGGTAAAATAAAAAATTGATGTCATCATCATTCCCAATGCTATTGGAATGCGAAGAATAAAAATTGAAATAAAGGAAAGGAAAAATACAATGAGTGCAATATTCATACTATACTTCTCCTCTTCTTAATTTCTTAAAGTCTATAAATAAGTCATACCCAAGTCTGCCTATCATAAAAACAAGGAATACCACAAAAGGTGAATACGCCCAGTTCATAGGAATTCTCATAACATTAGATTTTTTATAAGCCATAAATACTACGTAATCATATGAGGGATAAAGGGCGATACAAAAAGAAACAAAAAGCATAAAGTTTCCAATAAGTCTCATCCAGAGCTGTGTTTTAGGTTTTACCATGTCATACACAATTGTAAATTGAACATGGGAGTTGTCCCTCTTTGCATAGAGTCCGCCCAATAATGCTGTCCAGATAAAACAAAGCAGAGTAAGTTCCAGGGGCCATGTAAGGGGCACAAGAAAATATCTATAGAATATCTGTAGTAGAAATGCAACAAACAAAAGTATAAATGTAAATGAAGGAATATATACTTCTATTATATCAAGCACTATTGAACCGGAACGTTTAAAAAATTCTGATGCCTTCAATTTTAATCTCCCCTGATAAAAACCGGCTCCGGGAATGACCAGAGCCGGAATAACTTCTTATATACTACTTATAAGATTGTACTTCTTCGTAAATATCCATATCCCAGCTTGCTGAAATATCAGGGCTGTCGTTGATGTATGAATTCTTTGCATATTCCTGAAATGCTGCTCTGTCAGGATTTTCAATTATAATCATACCTTCGCCTCTGAAGAAATCCAGAATAGAAGCTTCTGTTTCCAGAACCTGTGTATCACATGCATCCCCTGCTACTGCAACAGCCTGCATTACCCATTCCTGCTGCTGAGCACTTAGACTCTGCCATTTTTTCTCATTCATTGTTGGCCAGATTGTGTCTACAACATGATTGGTAAGAACGATGTATTTTGTAACTTCATAGAATTTTGCATTTTTGTCTGTAGGAAGAGGATTATCCTGACCCTCTATAGCACCGGTCTTAAGACCCATATAAACTTCACTGAAAGACATAGGTGTTGGATTTCCACCAAGAGCTTTACCAAGGGCTATCCATGAAGGAGATCCCGGAGTTCTCAGCTTAACACCAGCCATATCTGCAGGAGTTCGAACTGGTCCAACTTTTTCTACAAGATTAAGCTGTCTGGTTCCAAGATAAAAAGCGCCAAGAGGTCTTATCCCTTGAGAATCTACAACGTCCTGAAAGATCTTTTTCCCCAGATCACCATTGTAAACTGCTGTCATGTGATCATAACCACTAAAGGTATAAACTGCTCCAAACATTGACAGATAAGGGATAAACTCTGCAAGCCATGGAGGTGATGTATAGATCATATCTACGGTACCTTTTCTTACTGCAGCCTGTTCACCTTCCTGTGAGAATAACTGTGCGGAATGGTAAACTTCAACTTCCATCTCGCCACCGGAAATTCTTTCCAGTTCCAGTTTAAAAACCTGCATTGCCCTTGTGTGAGCATCACCCGGTACACTTACTGATGAAAATGTGATTCTGACAGGTTTTGCAACCTCTTCTGCTGTTTCACTACCGCCGCCTGCAAAGGAGTAGGAAGCAAGTAGAAATAAAACAGCTACTATTAACATTACTTTGGTTTTCATAAAACCCTCCTAAAATATTTTACAATCCTCAAGGATTGTTATTTTCTAAAACCCAGTTTCCTGGAAATTTGATCTGCGACATCTCGTATCATTGTGCCGTATTGCCTGACCAGTTCTACAGGCAATCGTCCGGTAGGACCTGAAATACTGATTGAAGCAAAAACTTCTCCCTGACCATTCATAATCGGTGCTCCAAGGCAGGTAAGGTGATCTTCAATCTCCATATTATCTATTGAGTAACCCCGTTCTCTGGTCTTTTCCAGATCATCAATCAGTTTATCTCTTTCTGTAATCGTGTGATCTGTCCTCTTTTCAAGCCCCTTTTCTCTGATAATCCGTTCAATATGATCTTCATGCAGATATGCCATAATTGCCTTTCCCACTGATGTGCAGTAGAGAGGTGCTCTAAGTCCAATAATTGCATGGGCTCTAACCGTCTTTATTGACTCAACACAACCCACATACAAAACTTCATCATTATCCAGTAAAGTAAGATGAACCGTTTCATCCGTTTCCTGATTTATTCCATTTAGATAGGGTTTTGAAATTCGGCATATCGCAAGCTCGTTCTGGGCACTGTAGCCAAGTTCTATAAGTGATGTTCCAAGATTATATTTGAGAGTATCTATATTTTTTTCTACAAACCTTTCACTTTCCAGTGTTTGCAAAATACTATGGACACTGCTTTTAGGGATTTCAAGCTCTTTACTTATTTCACTTATCCCGAGAGGTTTCCCTTTACTAAGTGTTTCGAGGATTTTAATAGCTTTAAGGACTGTATTAACCACAAACGTTCCTATATATGGACATTGTTCTCTTATCTGAACATTATACACCCATACTGGACTATTTGTCAAATTAATTTGTAATAAAGGCACGATAAATCGTGCCCCTACGGGGATTCACACATTATTAAGTAATCATATGGCTTCTTTAAATAACAGTTTTCATATATAATGCCCTCCATGAAACTGACAATATTGAATATGGGTCTGACAGATTACGGCAAAGCTCTTGAACTCCAAAAAGACCTCCTTGAAAAACGTCAGAATGAGGAAATAAACGATACTCTTATACTTCTTGAGCATCCCCCGGTAATAACAAAAGGGAAGAGAACTGAGGATCATCATATAGTCCTTTCGGACACAATCTTAAAAAGTCAGGGTATTGGTCTTTATGAAATTGACCGTGGCGGAGAAGCCACTTATCACGGTCCGGGGCAGCTGGTAGGATACCTCATCTTCCATCTCTACAAGAAACAGAGAGAGCTAAAAAATTTTATTGGAAATGTAGAAGAGATATTTATACGACTCCTTAAAGAAGAATATGGAATTA
>CBDVAD010000174.1:0-7425 GCA_965371875.1 uncultured bacterium | reverse complement strand
ATAACCTCAGATGGATTTGCAGGTTTTATACCTGTTTTGTTGGTGTCCTGTTTGGCTCTTATCTCTCTTACCGACTGATAACCCAGTTGTTTAGGCGGGGCTGCTGAAAAATTTTGTTTGAGTTTGAAGGTCGCTATCATTTTCTTCAACTCCTGGCTCTGGGAAGCGAGTTCTTCGGATGCAGCTGCACTTTCTTCAGCACTCGCTGTATTCGACTGTGTAACCTCATCAATCTGGTCAAGGCCTGTTGTAATCTGAGCAATGGCCTGAGCCTGTTCCTTACTTGCAACAGCTATTTCTTCGAGGAAGTTTGCAACTTTTGATGATCCGTTCATAATAGATTCAAGTTGAATTGCTGTATGCTCAACACCTTTATTCCCTGAATCAATATTTTTTATTGACTCTTCCACCATCTCTGTTGTTTCTTTTACAGCCTGGGAACTTCTTACTGCGAGGTTACGCACTTCGTCTGCAACAACAGCAAAACCTTTACCGTATTTACCAGCTCTGGCTGCCTCTACGTTGGCATTCAATGCAAGGAGATTTGTCTGAAATGCTATATCATCTATAACTTTTACTATTTTTTTTATCTGATCCGATGAGGTATTTATCTTTTCCATGGCAATTCGAAGAGCTTTCATCTGCTTATTGCCTTCTTCTGCATCAATGACAGATTGTTTTGCTATGGCATTTGCTTCTGTTGCATTATCTGCATTCTGTTTTGACTGACTATTAATTTGTGTGATAGAGGCAGAAACCTCTTCCAGCGAGCTCGCCTGCTCGGTTGCACCCTGGGAAAGGGACTGACTTGCCTGGGCAACCTGATCTGCACCGGAATTTACCTGATCTATAGAATTATTAACTCTGCTCAGAAGACTGTTAAGAGATTCGTTCATCTTTACCAGTGAATGACCAAGCATGTCATTTTCTGATGACAGTTTTACATCTGCTGTAAGATCTCCCTGGGCTACCTCTTCTACCATGCTGCTCTTGTACTGAAGGCTCTCAATTACTTTGGAAAAGGATTCGGATAGTACTCCTGTCTCATCTTTTTTTGATGTCAATTTTTTCTCGATGCTGATGTTAAAATTACCCTCTGCTATCAAACCTGCATAGTTATTGAGTATTGTTAAAGGCTTTATTATTCTGCTTATTATGATAGTAACTATCGCTGCCAGAATAATAATAACAATCAGGAATGCAATACCTGTAGTGCCGGTAACTGCATTGCTAAGGTTTTCCAGGGTTTGCCTATTGTTCGCAAAATCTGCAAGCTGTGTAGAAATGTTCATAGACTGCAACATAACACCCACAGTTCTTCCTGAAAAATCCCATATTGGAAAAGTACTTACAATAAAGTTCCCAATCTCTTCTGAATATACATCTTCTCTTCCATTGTTCAGAATTGTAAGGTTAGACAGGGGATTGGTTACTTCCTTGTTTGTAGCATCAGTGAGTACATAGGTATTGTCCAGGACAGGATACTTTTCAGGATCTGCCAATGATTTTGCTATAGGAAGTTGGTCTGCATCCATATAGACCGCATATTCCACTTGTCCCGATGTTTTAATAATGTCGAATATTTCATTAAAAGCAAACAATACTTCGACAGATCCCAAATGTTGTCCATCGGACTCAGTTAGTGGAGCAAGGCCTCTGATGGCAAATCCTCCCCGACCAACTTCTATACCGGTAATGGGCTCATGGGATCCACTATTAATTTGAAGGACTGTGTTGCGGAAGGATGAGAGATCATCAGATATATCGACTTTTACCCCATCTCTGGTTGTCTGATATCCTTCTCTCCATAATCTGGCAAGACTTCTTGCGTTAGGCAGGTGAAAGTGTATTTTTATAAGACTTCTACCTGTATATTCTTTAAATCCGTCCATAAAAGGTCTAAGTTGTATCCTAAGCATTTCACGGGCTTTTTGTCCTTCAGGAGAGTTTTCATCTTCGATATTTCCGGATAATGCAATTTTATAGGCATTTTGGATCTCTGGTATCTTTGTAAAAAAAGATACTTCCTGAAGAGCTCTGTCAGCTATAGTTAATATACTTGAATACACAAGGTTTACATTCTCATTTACTCTCTCATTTATAGTATCGTTAAAAACCTTGGCATTACCCTGCTGCACAATTGTATTGGTATAATCAAATACAATAGAAATTCCTATAAAAGATGCAACACCAAGTATAATGAGTAAAACAATCACAGGTATAAGAATTTTTCCTTTTATACTTCGAAAAAAAGATATTCTGTTTTTTGCCATTTTCTTTACCCCTTTTGTTCTGAAATTTCTGTCAATAAATTCTGGTCTTTGTCAGAAATAATCTTTTTTACATCCAGAATTATCTTTACCTCTTCACCTTGTTTTGCCAATCCGGATATATACTGATTTTCCCCTGATGCACTTTTAAAAGAGGGAGGGGATCCAATATCAGATTCATGAATATCATGAACTTCTGAAACTGTGTCCACTATGAACCCAATTGTGTTTTCTTCTACTTTTACTATAATAATACAGGTTCGGTCATCGTATTCCCTTTCTTCGAGTCCAAATCTAAGTCTTAAATCAATAGCCGGTATAACCTTTCCCCGGAGATTTATCACTCCGCGTACGAAATGTGGCATATCCGGTATTGCCGTAATCTTTGGCAGCTCTTCAATTGCTGTTACTTGTGCTATATTGACTCCATATTCCTCTTTACCCAGATAAAACAGAAGATACTTGTCAGCTTGAGTGTCGATATCGTCATCGTCAACCAGAAACAGGCTGTCATCGGTCTCTTTTTTTACATCTTCTTTCATAGGTCCTCCTGTAACGTAAAGTGTATATTATTAAATATTATTGAATTGATCTTAGATTGCAAGTATTTTTTGAAAAGATATACCCTTCTTTATGATTTTGTATACAGTCCAGATAAATAAAATCAGAATCGGTCAAAATCATCATTAGACAATAGAGAGAGGTGGGTTCCACCTATGCCTCTACTGCTATCTCAGAGGAAGATGGATTTTTATTTCAGTACCTTTTCCAGGTGAACTGACTATTTCAAGTTCACCCTCATGAGCTTCCACAATATTTTTTACAATCACCATGCCAAGACCAGTTCCGCCACCCCTGGAAGAGGAATAAAAGGGTTCGAATATGTGTTTTTGTATATCAGGACTCATCCCTTCTCCATTATCTTTAATAATAAACTGGAGTGTTCGATCTTTTTTATCTGCTGTAATTGTAAAAATACCTTTTCCGGCAAGAGCTTTTCTGGCATTCTCGGCCAGGTTCATCATTACCCTCATCATCCTTTCATAATCGAATACAGCATGATCAGTGAAATTATTTTCAAAAATTATATTGATATTACTTGAAGAAAATCTACGTTTTACTGAAGTTTCAAGATTTGAAAGAAAATCGGAAAGGTCTACGATCTTCATGTCCAGCCTGATATCTCCCCTTGAGTAGTCCAGAAGCTCGCTGGCAAGATTATTTATCCGTTCAGTTTCAAATTTGATATTTGATATATACTTCCTGGGTTTTTCAGGAATTTCAGAATCCATTAAAAGCATTTCTGTATATGCTTTTACTGTAGAAATAGGATTTCTCAGGTCGTGGAGGATCATTGAAGAAAACTTTCCCAGGTTGGAAAGTCTCTCTTTTTTTATAAGTTCTTCGTGGGCTGTTTTTAGATCAATATTTGCTTTTTCCAGTTCCATGTTTCTCTCTTTTAAGTCTTCGAGAAAAGTCTCGTTACTTTTACGGACCATGGAAGAGAGGCTTCTTACAATTGAAAAAGCAACAGATGAATTTTCACGGATCATGTTTTGAAAATCATGTTCACCAATTTGAAGAAGTCTTGTTTGTGTTCTGGTCTTTACTGTAGCACTTCTGGGCATATTATCAATAAGGGCCATTTCTCCAAAAAGTTTTCCATGGCCATGAACTGCCAGCATATCTTCATCATCTGTTCCAAGGGCCTTCCATACTTCCACCTCACCACTCATGATGATATAGAACATATCTGCAGGATCCCCTTCGTCGAAGAGAATCTGTCCAGGTTCAAATATACTGTCTGTACAATACTTGGAAATACTATGGATGTCATCATTGGATAGCTCTTCAAAAAATGGAATACTTCTTAAAAAATCAAAAAAACTGTCTTTCATACTTTCCTCTTCATTTTTATCATTCTTTATAATACTATTATGTTGAAGGATCTACAATAACCTTTTTATATGGGAGATTTTATGGAGAAAGTACTGCAACTTGAGTCTGGCAATCTGTTTCGGCAAATAGTTAAAAAAATTATAGAACCCAGAGGATATGAAGTAGTTGCAACGGATATCAGTACAGTTGCTTTTACAATACTGGAAGAAAATAAGATTAGTCTTATTATCACTGGAAATGAACTGACAGATATGTCCGGTGAGGATTTTATAAAAATTTTAAGTACCAGTAAGTATTCCAATATCCCTGTTATTGTTCTGACATCAACAGATTCATTAGAACTGCGTACAAAACTTTTTTCCATGGGGATTGTGGATTATATCTTAAAGAAAGATGTGAATACGGCAAAACTCGCAAATTATTTTGATAGTCTTATTAAGCAGGATGCTTTGCTGGAACAGATTCAGAAAGAGAGTATCGCAGTTCTGGATGATAGTAAGTTTGGATTAAACGTAATAAAAAATATATTTGAACTTCATAAAATCAAAAATGTATCTTATTACACTGATCCACAAAAATTTTTAGATGAATCAGGAAAACATGTTATTTTTCTGGTGGATCTTGTTCTTCCGGAGATTTCCGGAGAAGAGGTAATAATAGAATTAAGAAAGAAACAAAAAGATTGTGTCATTATAGTTGTTTCCGGGATTACAAATTTCAAAACTATCTCCCATGCCATGATGTATGGAGCAGACGATTATATCAGCAAACCATATGATAACTCTATTTTTATGGCCCGGTTCAAGGCCAATGCCAGGACCTATTTTCTTTATAAGGAACTGGAGAAGAGAGCTGTAACAGATGGTCTTACGGGTTTGTATAATCATCGCTATATCTATGACTATGTAGGCATCAACATCATGGAAAAAGAGAAGCAGGGTTGTAAATTTTGTGTACTTCTTATTGATATTGATCACTTTAAATCTGTTAACGATACTTATGGCCATCAGGTAGGTGATCTTGTATTGATGTCGTTGTCTAAAATTTTTGATAAATCATTTGGGGATGATGCTGTATGCGGCAGGTATGGCGGTGAAGAGTTTATGGCTGTTCTGAAGAATACCGGACTTGAAGAGGGCCTTAAAGTCGTAAATGAATTCAGAGAGAGAGTAATGAAAACTTCATATCCGAATCAGAATTTTAAAATTACTATTAGTGGTGGTCTTGTGGAACATAGCACCGAGACCTCTGCTGAGATTATAAAAAAAGCAGATGAACTATTGTATAAAGCGAAAGATAGTGGGCGGAATCGCATATGCAGTTAACAGTTAACAGTTATCAGTTAACAGTTATCAGTTATCAGTTATCAGTTGGTTTTGTTCACTGTTTACTGATAACTGTTTACTGAAAAGAGAACTTTGGGATACAAACATTCCGCCTAACATCAACACACAACCAATTAATCCCTTTAAACCTAAAGATTCTCCCAGAATCAGCCATCCTCCCAGAACTGCAAAGACTCCTTCAAGACTCAATATAATTGCAGCATGTGCCGGGTGAACTTTTTTCTGGGCATATACCTGAAGTGTGTATGCGATACCGACAGAGAAGATGCTTCCATATAGAATTGGTATCCATGCCAGAAGAATAGTGCTTTTTTGTACATTTTCAAAAATAAACGCCGATCCAAGACTTAAAATCCCGCAGAACAAATATTGAATAAAGGCCAGCTTCAGAGCATTTACCCTTGGTGAAAAATGGGAGATTGCTATTACATGGGAAGCCCAGAAAAATGCACTAAATAAAACAAAGATATCTCCTGTATTTATTTTAACACTACCCTTTACAGAAAGAAAATATAGTCCTGTGATTGAGAGAAAGGCACCTGTCCATCTTCTCCATCCTGCCTTATGACGAAAGAAAATCCCCAGAATTGGAACAATAATTACATACATTCCTGTTATAAATCCAGCTTTTCCTGCACTTGTATACACTATTCCAATTTGCTGTAAAGATGCACCCAGGTAGAGTAAAATCCCTCCTGCAGCACCATATATAATTAACTGTTTTATATTTGGATTATTGGAAAAATTCTGCTTTTCATTGTTATGCTTTTTTGAGTTATTACTATTTTTAATAAATATCAGTGGTAGAATTGATAATGCACCTATCAGAAATCGGACACCGTTAAATGTAAATGGACCAACAAATTCCATTCCTGCCCGTTGGGCAGTAAACGCTAATCCCCAGATAATTGCAGTTAATAGTAGAAAAAAATCATTTTTTAGAGTGTCACTATTCATAATTTTGATTATATTACATATAATTTTTGAAATGCAAATACAAATTCGTAATAATTATATTTTAAACTGATATTTATTTAGGTACTATTGGGAGACAGGATTGTAGAATGAGTGAATGTGAAGAGGATAAAAATATTAACGGTCTGGTAAGGCTCTCATTTTTTACTGATATTGGAGTAGCTATTACATCAGCACGTACTATGAGAGAGATGCTGGATAGGGTTATGGAAAAAATAGGAACAATTTTTGTGCCCCTGAACTGGTCTCTTCTGCTCCGGAACAGCAAAACCGGTGAGCTTACTTTTAAAATTGCTGTAGGTGAGCAGGCAGATAATCTAATTGGAGTAAAAATATCCAGGGGTGCAGGAATTGTTGGATGGATTGCTGAAAATGGAAAATCTGTAATAATTGAAGATGTTTCCATGGATGAAAGATTTCTTGGGAATGTTGATAAAATTACAGGATTTACCACAGAATCAATAATTGGTGTCCCTTTAAAAGTAAACGGAAAAGTCTTTGGTGTTATTGAACTGATAAATAAATTGAATGGTGAAAGTTTTAGTTCCTACGAATTAAAACTTCTTCAGACAATTGCAGATTTTACCGCAGTGGCACTTGAAAAATTCTATTATCTAAAGGCTATGAAAAGAATTGCTTCTATGGACGGTCTTACAGAAGTACTTAACAGGAGAAGTTTTGACAGGATTCTTGTAAAGGAGATAGAACGTTGTAAACGATATAATCATCCCTTATCAGTTCTTATGCTTGATATTGATTATTTCAAGCAAATTAATGATAAGTATGGACATCCTGAAGGGGATAATGTTCTTAGAAAGACAGCAGAAATACTCAGCACAAATATTCGGCTTGCAGATAGTGTCTACAGGTATGGGGGTGATGAGTTTGTTATTCTTATGCCGCACACATCAAAAAACGACGCTATCCACCTTGCA
>CBDVAD010000173.1:0-7479 GCA_965371875.1 uncultured bacterium | reverse complement strand
TAAGGATAATCTGGAACTTCAACAAATTCGAGGATATCTTCCTGCTGACTGAGGATGTAAAGGTTCTCTCTGTATATACCTATTTCAAGGCTTTTACTGGTGCCATGGAGATGGGACAGGGATCATCTCTGGCCCTCATACAGTTTCTGCTGCTTATAGGTTTCATTCTATTTTATGTTAAGAAGGTATTGAAATGGTAAAAAAGAAAGGCTTTATAAATCGGGCAGGTTTTGCACTGCTTATACTTTTCATAGTATTCTTCTCGATCTTTCCATTTGTACAGATGCTCTCCACCTCTCTTAAGTACCAGTGGGACTGGGGCAACCCGTCGCTGATACCCACCCAGATAAATTTAGAAGCCTACAAGGAACTACTTAATATCGGTCAGTCAGAAAAAGACCTTCCCGAATCGATACAGAACCTTATTAATGAAACACCGGATATAACGAATGCCCAAAAAAAGGCTATAATCGCAAAATACCGGGATACAAGCGGAGTATTCCCATTCTTCCGCTATTTTTTCAATTCCCTTACCCTCGCCGCCACTGCCGCACTGCTTTCTGTATCTATCTCTGTTCTGGGGGCTTACTCTTTCAGCAGGATGCGCTATAGGGGAAGATCCACCATACAGAGGGGAGTTTTGTTTGTTTACATGTTCAGCGGGATAATAATACTTATTCCCCTCTACAAGATGTTTGTAAGTCTGGGTTTCCTCAGTACAAAAACAGGGACCTTCATTTCTCTTCTTATTATCTATCTGGTACAGACCCTGCCGGTTTCCCTCTACATGCTGGGGAACTACTTCCGGACTATCCCGTTTTCTATTGAAGAAGCAGCCATGATTGAGGGAGCTGGTAGATTCGAAACCATCTGGAAGATAATTGTTCCCCTGTCCTTCTCTGCAATAGTAACAGTGTTCGTCTACAGTTTTATGATAGCGTGGAATGAATATCTGTTTGCCTCTGTCTTCCTGAGGGGATTCGAAAAACTCCATACCCTGCCCATTGGGCTTCAGACCCTGTATTATTCCAAGAATGCAATCTGGGACAGGATCATGGCCGCTTCCATGCTTACAGCATTGCCTGTGATACTGCTGTTTATGTCCATCCAGAAGAATCTTGTAGGTGGAATGTCTGCAGGTGGTGTTAAGGAGTAGCTGATTGTTAAATCAGGCTGAAATTTAATATCGAAATGCGATTTGTCGCGATATTACTTAGAATAGGGTGTACGGAGTTATAAAATGGCGACAGTGTTTAAAATAGCGTTTATTAGTGGGAAATTAGGTGATTTGGACGGAGTCTCTCTTGAGGTAGATAAGTGGATTGAAGTACTTAAAAATGCCGGGCATGAGATTTTTACAATAGCCGGAAAGTATTCAAATCCTGTACAGTGTGTAGCAGCAGATAATCAGTTCCTCCTTGAGAAACTCCGTTTCGACTCACCCCTCCAGAAACATTATGAAAAGATGATGTTCCCGTATATTACAAAGAAACCTACTCATCTTACCACTGCAGCCAGGGATTTAATTCTGGAAGAGATGATGGTTGAGGGGAAGGAACTGGGTGAGGATATTTACCGGTACATACAGGAAAATGACATTGATCTGATTATTGCTGAAAACACCAATGCTATGCCCATGACTATTCTCGGAGGTATAGCGGTCTACAACCTTCTAACAGAGCATAAGGTTGCTTCAATTTTTCATCATCATGATTTCTGGTGGGAACGCAGCAGATTCAGTCAGAGCAGGATCGAAGGTCTTCTTAACAATATTATGCCTCCCTCAGATATAGGCTCCGAGCATGTTGTTATTTCCTCGTATTCTGCCCATATTCTAAGTTCAATTAAAAGGGTTATGCCTACAGTAATTCCAAATTGTGAAAATTTCGAAGAAGCAGCTGTTCCTGATAAGTATAACAGTCACTTTCGTAAGGATCTTGGGTTTGATAAGAATGATTTACTTTTAGTACAGCCTACACGTATTGTACCCCGAAAGAGGATTGAAGATTCTGTCCGACTGGTAGGAATGTATCAGAGAAAATATCCGGAACTTAAAGAACGGATAAAATTCATTGTATCGCTCTATCAGGGAGATGAACTTGATGCATCCTACATTGAAGTAATAAAAAATCTTGCACGTATTGAAGATGTAAATATGCATTTGATTTCTGATCGTGTTTCATCCCTGAGAATGATGAATGAGGATGGAGAACGACTCTACACCAGCAGAGATGTTCTTGTTAACGCAGATCTTGCAATCTATTTGCCAAAATGGGAAGGCTTTGGTAATGCTTTTCTGGAAGCTGTTTCCTGTCGTGCCCCTGTAGTGATATCGACTTATCTTGTTTATAAAACAGATATTAAGGGTGCCGGGTTTGATAATATTGAAGTACGGGATGATTATGATGAAGATGGATCACTGAAAATACCTGAATCAGTTCTTGATAAGATTCATTTAATTCTTAATGAACCTGAAAAGAAAGCTGCCATGACAGATCTCAATTTTCAAATTGGTATGAAGGAATTTGGATTCGATATGTTATCAGAAAAACTGAATGGTTTACTGGATTCTCATAAAGATGAAATCCGCGCATCCAGGCGTCGACTGCAGAAATCCAAAAAGAATTATGCCGTGTAGGGGCAAAAAATCTTTTGCCCCTACACTACACCCTTTTACTGACCTTTCTTACTACCAAAATTCTTATATTCTTTTTTAATTGCCTTCCACTTTTCCCTTTCAAGCATTTCCAGCCGGGCATCTCCCCTGCGCTGCTGAAATCTAATTTCGTTCAAATGTTTTTTATAACTTCTGTACCTCTCTTCCGAAATAACTCCTGTCTCTATGGCACTTTGAACAGCACAGCCAGGTTCACTGTCATGACCACAATCGTTAAAACGACAGTTTTCTGCTGCTTGTGCAATATCAGAAAATGTTTCTGAAACTGAAGATATGTCCCCTGTTAGCTGAATCTCTCTGATACCTGGTGTATCGATAAGAAGAGCACCCCAGGGAAGCAAAAACATATCCCTGCTTGTAGTTGTATGCCGTCCTTTTCTGTCATCCTTCCTGACATCTCCTGTTTCACTGATATCTTCTTCCATTAAAGCGTTTGTCAGCGCAGATTTACCTACCCCTGAACGACCGATAAAAAGCCCTGTTTTACCTTTTCCCAAAACAGCCCTTATACCATCAAGGCCAAGACCACAGGATGCACTGGTAATAATAACCGGCACGCCCAGAGAAACAGCAGCTGCTTCAGATTGATACAATTCAGGATCTTCACATAAATCCACCTTATTTAGTACAATTACCGGTGAAGAACCACTGTCCCAAACCAATGTCAGTAATCTTTCAATAGATCTGACATTAAAACTCCTTCCCCCATCCAAACCAAATACAAGAAAAACATAGTCCAGATTTGAAGCTAGAATTTGTTCTTCTGCAGTTTCTCCTGGAGCTTTACGCTTTAAAAGTGATTTTCGGTTTAGAATCTGCTCGATAATATAAAGCCCGGGTTCTTCCCTTAACATGACAAAATCGCCAACAACAGGATAATCCAGATTTGAAAGTGATCTATACCGAAAAGCCCCTGAAAGCTCTGCTTTGCCTTCCCCGGATTTGATTACAACTGAATATATTCCCCGGGATGATGAAATGATTCTTCCGGGAACCAACCCTGTATAATCAAAACCAGCTATTTCCTTATTTCTTAAATCATCCCAACCATATAAATTTAAACTCATCTATTTTCCTATTTCAGGTTATCCTATAACTTAATCCCACTGAATCGAGGCTTATTTTCAAAGTTTTGATACTGATATTTTGGCATCAGTAAGTTCTCTATACAATACAATCAGTGAATAACAAGTTCCAGGACAGCCTCATTATAATTCCGACACCCACAGAAGCCGGATAAATGCTGTGACTTTCAAAATTACATAATTTTGAAACCAATATAGTGATATGGGTAATTAGATGATAAGAGTGGTAAAGACAGTTTGTGTTAGAGTTATGAACAGATTAACAAAGGTGCCTGAACCGGATCATCTTTTCTGTTTATTACAATCATTAAGCACCTCCTGAAAAGTTTGTCATTTAACAAATATATTCTCAGTATATTGTATTGTCAAGGTCGGCTTCACAACTGTTAACTTAATTACCTCATCTTTATATCGACATACTCTATTTTTACTGCTATTCTTTGACGGAATACTGCTGAAAATTGGGAATATTCAAACCTACTGGATAGAACCCCGGAGAGCTGATCTTGAAAAAACTTCTTGTTATTGATAACTATGACTCCTTTACCTACAATCTTGTTCAGATGTTTAAACAGTATGAACTCGATATTTATATATATAGAAACGATAAAATAGACCTTGAATTAGCAGCAGAGATAAACCCTGACTATATTTTAATCAGCCCAGGTCCTCGAACTCCGGAATATTCCGGTATTTCGATTCCTCTTATACAGAAATTCTATAAAACAACTCCGCTACTTGGTGTTTGCCTGGGGATGCAGTGCATAAATGAACTATTTGGAGGAGAGACAATTCTCGGCCCGGTTCCGGTTCATGGAAAAACAAGCAGAATATATCATGAAGGTACCGGAATATTTTCTAAGATGCCGGAACCCTTTTATGCAGCAAGGTATCACTCCCTGATAATTCAGAAAGAGAGCGCCGAGTTTAGTGAGACAGCACACACCAGAGATGGGATAATTATGGGAATTGAGCATCTTGAATATCCCCTTTTTGGCATACAGTTTCATCCTGAAAGTTTTATGACTGTTGACGGATTTAGAATAATAGATAACTTTCTTAAGTCAGGGAAAACCGGAATATGACCAAAATTCATAAGATCCACATTAGAGAAATCGGGACAAAAAAAACATTCCATGAACTTATTGCCCCTTTTGCATCAAAAAAAGGAACAGTCCTTCTCTTAAGCGGAGGAGAACAGGACAGTGCCAGATACAACATACTTGCAGCTGAACCATGGCTGGAGATAAGCTCGAAAGGAACAAAAACAACAATAACAGAAGAGGGAAAAATAAACGAAATATCGGGAGATCCCTTTGATTATCTACAAATAATTATTACAAGCTTATCAGATAGTTATAGTACAATTGCATTGGAAAATGAAAAATACAAAGATCTTCCTGTATCAGCTGGTTTATTCGGATATCTTTCATATGACCTGAAAGATCATATCGAGGAGATAAGCCGTACCACTGTCGATGATCTGATGCTTCCTGATTTATATATGATTTCTCCGAAGCTTATTGTAGTTGAGGATAAGGTTTCGGGTAGAATTCATGCATTTGTTATTGAATTGGAATCTACCAATGATGATTATACAGAACGTCTGTTTACCCTCCTGACAGAGGCGGAACACAGTACTTATCATTCAGGTAATTTTTCCATCACCCCGGACAATTCCAGTGAATATTTTGAATCTGATTTTAATAGAAATGAATACGAAAATTCAGTTTCCGATATTATCGATTATATTAAACAGGGAGATATCTATCAGGTCAATATGTCACAGAGATTTTCTACAAATTTTCATGGAGACAGTTATTCACTTTTTGTTGAGCTCTTCCAGGAAAACCCTGCACCATTTTTTGCCTACATAAACTGCGGAGATCATCAGATAGTATCAACATCACCGGAGCGATTTATATTACAGGAAGGAAGCCGAGTAGAAGCAAGACCAATTAAAGGAACACGACCCAGAGGGAAAACAGAGAAAGAGGATGAAAAACTAAAGAAGGAACTCACGAGCAGCCCCAAGGATGATGCAGAACTGTCAATGATAGTAGATCTGTTGCGTAATGATATTGGAAAGGTTTGTAAAGGGGGAAGCGTTAAGGTACTGGAACATAAAACTCTGGTAACATATACAAATGTTCATCATCTGGTTTCGACTATCGAGGGCTATCTTGAAGAAGATATGAAAAGTATTGATCTTCTAAAGGCCACCTTTCCGGGAGGATCAATAACAGGCTGTCCCAAAATAAGATCCATGGAGATTATTGACGAGAAGGAACCATTCAGACGGCATATATATACCGGTTCAATTGGCTATATTGGATTTAACAACAGAATGGACCTTTCCATAGTTATCCGGACAGCAACAATTACCAGGGGAAAAATATTTTTCTCTGCAGGTGGAGGAATTGTCTACGATTCAAATCCTGCAGATGAGTATGATGAAACATTACATAAAGGTCAAAGCCTGATGAAGATTTTAAACAGACATGTTTCCCTGAAAAACAAATCTTTAACTACAGAGCCCGGGAGCATGTACTGCTGGTCAAATGGTAAGTTTATTAATGAAGAAAAAGCACTAATACCTGCAATGTCGAAAGGATATCAGTACGGGAAAGGAGTATTTGAAACCCTGAAAGTTGAAAATGGACAGATTGAATACATAAAAAAACATCTGGAAAGACTGGAAAAAGGATGCAGAATAGTCCTTGGTATGGAAATAGAGGAACTGGACTGGCAGGGGATTTCAAGTTTGCTTATCCATAGAAATGGATTACAGGATACTACAGCAGTATTAAAAATAATTATATCAGAAGGTAAAAGCGGGCTGTTCGCTAATCAGAATATAACGGTAACATGTAGAAAATATCAAAAAAGATTAGCCATCCTGGAAAGAGGTGGATTAAAACTTGGAATCTATCCACATAAAAGAGAAAGTTTTCTGGCAGACTTTAAGACAATGAACTATCTCTTCTACCTGAAGGCAGGGGAATGGGCAAAAGCGAATGGTTTTGATGAGGCTGTAATATTAAATGCTGATGGATCTGTTTCGGAAACAAATACCGGGAATATTATTATTGTTCAGGATCAAGCTGTTATTATGCCAGAGTCACCTCATAGACTGACGGGGATAATGGAAAATATCATGTGTAATAATTATGCCCAAAAAGGATATAAGATAATAAGGCAAAAATTTTATCCTGAAAAATTATTGCAGGGAATAAAAGGAACTTTTGTAACCAATTCGTTAATCGGAAAAGTACCTGTCACTTCAGTTGATTTATATTCGTCTAACTAATTTCTGTAACCCTGTTTTTTCCGGTTTCTTTTGATTGGTAGAGAGCTCTGTCGACCCTATTCATAATTTTATCAATTGTGTCGTCATTTTTATAACTGGTAACACCAATACTGATTGTAACGTCTTTCTCTAAACCTGTACTTTGTCTTATTTCTTCACCTGAAATAGTAAGCCGTAGTCTTTCAGCTAAAGCAACTGCCTGTTCACGTTCTGACTCCAGTAAAATTATGAATTCATCCCCGCCCCACCTGGCAAGAAGATCATCGGGTCGTATAAGCTTTTCAACCATGCTGGTAAAAATTTTCAGGACTTTATCTCCTACAAGATGACCCTTCTCATCGTTAATAATCTTAAAATCATCAATATCAATAATTATCAATGAAACAGGAATATTGTATCTGGCTGAT
>CBDVAD010000172.1:0-7504 GCA_965371875.1 uncultured bacterium | reverse complement strand
GTCGATGATTAAATTCCTGTCTGAGATATCCGCTGATTTTAGCGAACGGCACAATGTCTGTAACGGAAACACCCATCCCCCGGAAATATTAAACAGAGACTTTATCAGATCATCCGAAGGCTCTATATCAAAACCGGAAATAACCAATTCCTGTATTTCTGTATATTCAAAACGAAGATCTTCATCAAAAACAGCCGGATAGCTGTTTTCCATCCAATCGTTGAATATGCTTACATTACCCCTTGAAACAGTAATTACAGAGACCACCTGTTCCTGTTTTAAAACAAGCTCTTTGAGTATATTGTTAATTCCTTTATCTTTATTAACAGCATCATAATTGTCAATTATAAGTACTGTTTCATTGACGACATTAAGATCTGTACCCATTTTTGACAATTGTTCAGATACGAAATATGAATCAGTAATATGATTATCTAAATAAAATAGCGATGATATTGGCTCATCGTCTGCTGCATTAATCCAAATTGATCTAATAGAATTTAAATTGCAAAATTGCTGAAGAAGAGTAGATTTCCCACTTGCCGGTATTCCTGTAATACGGCCATAACCGGCATCGATGATCTTTTGTATTTTGGGAAATAAACGATTTCTTTGTATCAGGTTATGCATATCCTCACGACCCCTAATATCCTCAAATTATATATTTGGAACAGTAATGAATGATAATAGCACAAAAAAGGCCTGCTTAAAAGCAGACCCTGATTTCTTTTCTTGTTCTTAGACTAAGCCCTTCCGGTAACCATTGCCAGAAGTGCCATTCTAAGGAACACACCATTATGAGCCTGACGAAAGTAAGCGGCGTTAGGCATATCATCCACGTCTGTAGCAATCTCATCCACCCTGGGAAGGGGATGCATGATATAAACATCTGGATTTACCTCCTCGATTAGCTTCCGGTTCAGGATGTAGGTCCCCCTGTACTTATCTGCCTCCGCGGGGTCATCGAAACGTTCCCACTGTATCCGGGTCATGTACAGGATATCCGCCTTCAAAGCTTCCCGGATGTCGGATGTCAGATTGCAAGTGATCCCTTTTGACTTCATATCGGAAACGATCTTCTCCGGCATCTGAATTTCATCCGGAGCACAGAAAGTAAATTCCGGATTAAAATCATCCAGAGCATATGCAAGGGAATGGACTGTCCGTCCATTTTCCAGATCCCCCACCATAGCAATTTTAAGATTTTCCAATGTTCCCTTTTCTTTCTGTATTGTGTATAGATCAAGAAGAGCCTGAGTCGGATGCTGACCGGCACCATCTCCACCGTTTAAAATAGGAACATCAACGGCATCAGCCATTTCTTTAGCGCCACCTGTCTGGGGCTGTCTTATAATAATGGCATCTACGTAACCGGCTACAGTTTTAGCCATATCAACAAGGGTCTCACCCTTAGCTGCAGAAGAAGTTTTTGGATCGGAAACACCAATGGAACGGGCTCCAAGATTCTGCACCGCTGCCTCAAATGATAGCCTGGTCCGTGTGGAAGGCTCCATAAATAATACAGCAATAACCTTGTCGGCAAGGAGGTCTGACACACCCTTTTCCTTTTTAAGTGCTTCCATTTCACCGGAAACCTTCATGATCTCCAGAATTTCCTCTTTAGTAAAATCTTCAGTTGTTAATATGTCTCTTCCTTTAAAATTCATTCTATTTCTCCCTCATTTTTTTTGCGCCCGTATGGACAGCCTGTATAATATTTTCATATCCCGTACACCTGCATAGATTTCCCCTTAGGGCATTCTTTATATCTTCATCACCCGGGTCGGGGTTTTCGCCAACCAGGGCATTTGCCGTTAATACCATACCTGGTGTACAGAACCCGCATTGTACGGCCCCCTCATCAATAAATGCCTGCTGCATCGGATGAAGATCATTCCCGTCGGCCAGTCCCTCAATGGTGTCTATACTCTGACCATCTGCAACAGCAGCCAGCATCTGGCAGGAAAGTACAGGCTTTCCGTTCATAATAACAGTGCAGGCACCGCATTCACCAATACCGCAGCCGTATTTTGTACCCTTGAAATTGAATTCTCTCCTGAGGACATCCAGCAGGAGATCCTCGGGCCGGACTTCCACGGAACGCTTTCTATTATTTAGGTTTAATTCTATCTTCATTATTTGTCTCCCTTAGCCCGGCCTACAGCGCTTAGCAGAGTATCTCTGACAAGTACCGTTACAACTTGTTTTCTGTATTTATCAGTAGATCGAATATCCGTAATAGGGGATATATCCTTTACTGACGCTGCAGCTGCCTTTTCAATAACTTCCTGAGTCATCTCCTGTCCTGTCAGCAGGTTCTCCGTACTCCGTGCCCTGACTACTGTGGGGGCCACTGAACCAATGGCGATTTTGACTTCTTTACAGATGTTGTTTTCTACCCGGACCCAGGCAGCGCAATTGATTTTGGCAATATCCAGGGTAACCCTTGCAATCCTCATAAACGCTGAGGAAGAATTGTCCGGTACTGCAGGCATTTTTACGGCAGTAACAATTTCACCTTTCTCCAGGGAAGTTTTGCCCGGACCAGTCAGAAAATCTTCCAGCAGGACAGTTCTTTCCGATACACCGCCTCCGTTTTTCTTTCCGGCTATTATAACTTCAGCACCATGAACCACCAGAGCTGGAACAGTATCAGCACCAGGGGAAGCATTGCAGATATTACCAATAATGGTGGCTGTATTACGAATCTGCCAACCACCAACACTGTTTACTGCCTCAATTAAGCCCGGATAATCTTCCTTTATTACAGGATTCTTCTCCACTTCTTCCATGACAGTTGCGGCCCCGATTGTCAAACCGTTCTCCGTAGACAGAATTTTCAACCTGGAAATATTCCCAATATAGATAACTGCATCAGGGGTTATCCTGTCTGCTTTAATTTGATTGATCAAATCTGTACCACCGGCCAGAATCTTTACATTGTCTTTCTGGAGGTGGTACAGGGCTGTCTCAATGGTTTCAGTTTCCAAAAATTCAAATTTACTGGTAATTACCTTGGAATTAGACATTTCCTTTCTCCTCTAACGCATCTAAAATATCTTCCGGTGAGATAGGAAGCTTTGTGAACTGAATTCCCAGGGCGTCATAGATGGCATCTGCTACAGCTGCAGGAGCCGGGTTAAATGCCGCCTCTCCGATACCCTTGGCCCCCATGGGTCCGGTAGGTTCATATGTATTGGCGAAGATCACCTCAAAATTTTCTGGTGAGGGCATTTCCGCGGCTCCCAGCATCTTGTAATCCAAAAGGGATGCATCATTTGTTAAGCGTCCGGTCTCTTTGTCATGATCCGTATACTCCAGAAGAGCCATGCCAGCCCCCCTGTAGAAACCTCCGTGCATCTGCCCCCGGGCCAGTTTCGGATTAATAACTGTTCCTGCATCGGAACCTGCAACAACCCTTAGAATTTTTACACTTCCGGTTTCTGTATCTACCTCAATTTTTACGAAATAGTTAGTATAGGCAGGTGGACAGGCAGCCTTCCGGATGCTTTTAGAATAAATTATGGTTCCCCAGTCCTTGTTCATGGCGTGAGAAGCCACTTCACCAATGGTCATATTCTTTTCCGGCATTCCCACGACATAGATCACTCCCTGCCCCCCTTCTTCATCCAGCCGGAGTTCAAGGGCCTGTGGGTATGAATCCAGAATTCTCGCGGCATAGTCAAAAAGAATCTTCTTAGCTTCCCTGGCAACCTGGAGAGCTGCATCAGAACCGCAGTAAACACCCCGTGTGGCGTGTGTACAGACATCATACCCTGTGGATCTTGTATCTGCCGGAGAAACTCCCACCTTGTCCAGTGGAACACAGAATTCCTCAGCAACCAGTTTTGCCATGGCATCCAGAGTTCCTCCACCATGATCCATGAGAGCCGTCAGAATATCCACAGAACCGTCTTCGTTGATCTTTACCTGGGCGGTAGTAAAATCCTTTACCTCACCGGGAACGGGAGCACCTGTCCCTGATGTATGAAATCCCCTGGCGAAGCCGATGCCCCTCCGATACCGGCCGTTCTGGTTTTTGAAACCCTGTCTATTGTAATAATCGATAGCCTCCGCACCTTTGGTTATCAGTTCCTTCACTCCGTCGGATTTTATCAGGGAACGAATCGTAGGGCCCTGTCCCCAGAATATCTCTCCCAGTCCTACATAGTTCTTCAGACGGAATTCGATGGGGTCCATTCCAAGCTTTGCTGCCAGTTGATTCATGGTAATCTCCACACCGAAAGTGGCCTGGGGTGCACCGTAGCCCTGCATGGCACAGGAAGGAACCTTGTTGGTATATACAGCCCTTCCTTCGAATTTCATGTTTTCAATTCTATACAGGGAGTGCCAGAATCCTGCCACTACCCCCAAAAAGGCCAGGGCCTGAATATGGTGACAACCGATATCAGCCGTAAGATCCATGGTCCCTGCTACAAGAGTACCGTCCTTCCGTGCTCCAACCTTCAAGGTGTATTTCGAGGGATATCTGACATGATCGTAAAAGTCTTCCTCCCGTGTATGGAAGATCTTGACTGGTCTTCCCGATTTCAACGCCAGAGCGGTAGTAATGGGTACAAGGGGATTTGTCTGGATCCCCGAGCCAAAATGGCCGCCGCCTGTGATCCGTTTAACGTTGATCTTACTCAATGGCATGTCGAAAATACTTCCCAGGAGAATTCTCGTATTGTGAAGAGCCTGAGTAGTGGGCCAGACAGTAATTCCACCATCCGGTTCAGGCCTGACCACACAGGCCTTGGGCTCAAGCTGGCAGTGGTATTGACGGGGTGTCTCGAATTCATTTTCGACAATGACATCCGCTTCGGCAAACCCCTTTTCCACATCTCCTTCGATAATATCTCTGGTACAGGCAATATTGTTCTTTATTGTAATCTCCTTATCCAGGAGGTAGACCTTATCGTGGATCTGGTTGTTTTCCGCTGCCAGAGCATCTTCGATGGTAAGATAGGCGGGAAGGACCTCCCACTCCACCTTTACCTTTTCGGCGGCCAGTTCAGCCTGCAGTTCGGTTTCCGCCGCTACGGCACCGAAGTAGTCCCCTACCTGGCGCATATGGTCTGAAAACACCTGGGTATCCTTGAAGGTCGATTTCGGAACAGATACCTGCCGCATATTAAAATAATTCTGAGGAGTATCCTTGAAACTGATACAAACAGCTCCCATTTTTTCTGCACCCGAAAAATCAATACTCCTGATTTTTGCATGAGGGTGGGGGCTCCTGAGAATTTTTCCGTAGAGCATGTGCGGAAATTCCAGGTCCGAGGGATAAACTTCTTTACCTGTGACACGGGCAGCTCCCTCTTTTCTGGGGAAGTCCTTGCCAATAAAATTGTACTTTACTTCTTCCATAGTTATCATCCTTTTTCTTGTAATATCATTTCAGATCTTTTATCCATCCGGGATACCGACCACCCAGTGCTTCTGTGATTTTCCTGCCGGTGTTATGAAATACTCCGGAATAGCTCTGGAGAGTACTTAAAGGCAGATCATGGGCGGTACTGACCAATACCAGTGCTCCAAACACCCGATTATTAAGATCAAACAGAGGAGTTGCCATGGAATTGATTCCCTGATAAACCTCCCCCTGGTTATAGGCAGTTCCTGTTTCCCGGATAGTTATGAGGTTTTTCCGCAGGACATTCAAATCACAGATAGTCGCCGGTGTTTTTCTTTCAAGGTTTAGCCGGGAAATAAATTTCTCCCGCCGTTTCTCAGGCATAAAAGCCAGGATTACCTTGCCTGCAGCAGAGCTGTGGAAGGGCATGATCTCTCCAATCCCCACTGAGATACGGGTATCCACTGAGCCCCGCACCTCCATAGCGACACAATGTTGACCGCTTAACCGTGTAAACACAGAGGTTCTTCCGGTAGCCTGGTGCAGATTTTCCAGGTAAGGGTCGATGACAGCATTTTCATCCATTCCATGGATCAGTGCCTGGGCAAAGCGGAGATGAACAAAGCCTAGAATATAAGCCATATCGTTAGGCTTGTGTTGAACAAAACCCGCCTCTTTAAGGGCTGCGAGAATCCTGTAACAGGTGGATTGGGGAATCTTTAAAGTGATGCTTATTTCTTTATTTGTTAAACCTGTTTTATAGTTTTCCCTTAGCAACTCCAGGATTGAGTGTATTTTACTAATGGAAGGCATTTTTTTACTCCTTGTTATTAATACTATAAAACCAGATTATTGATGTTGTCAATCATATAATGAAAAAGAGTTATCAAATAATGAGAATTATATAGATTATTATCCAAAATAGGGCAGAAAGCCTGATATTCCTTATATTCAGCCTTTTCATGGAGAAGAATAAGATTAGTCAAAACATATAGAAGTAAATTGCCAAAATTATCATTTAACGAGAAATTATTATCAATATATGAACGAAAATTCTTGACAGATGATAAAACCGGGGATAAGCTGGAAGAGATAACTATGAATAATCAACCAGCATCAATTATTTTCAATTATGAGGGAGGAGAGTGATGAGGAATTTCAAATCACTGCAGTTAAAGGATGTTGATACCCTTTTAGAAGCCAAGGAAAAAGAGGGTAAAAATGTAATCATCCTGGCTGGAGGTACAAATGTATCTAACTATATAAAGCAGGGAAAGATTACTAACGGAACTCTTTTGGATATTTCCTGCATAAGCGAGCTGAAGAGAATTTCCGAAGTTGACGGAATGCTTGAAATAGGAGCCGCTGCAACGATTACAGAAATTCAGGATTCTGAACTTGCAAATAAAAAGGTACCCTTTCTTGTCAATGCCCTGAAACAGTTTGCTAATCCACTTATAAGGAATCTGGCAACAATTGGGGGGAATATTGCCGATGCTTCTCCGGTTGCCGACCTGGCACCCCTCTTACTGGTAAGTGATGCCCTGGTGATTGCCGAGAGGAAGGGAAAGGTGCGGGAGATACCAATTAATAAGTTTTTTGATCAACCCCGAAAGACCAAGCTGGATCCTCATGAGATAATAACGAGAATCCGAATTCCTTTCCAAAGAGAAGGCATCGGCACTTTCCTGAAAATGGGAGAAAGAAATAGTTCTGCCATCTCGGTGGTCTCTGTAGCAGTATTTATTCGCAAAAAGGGATCTTCCATAGAAGATATCCGTATTGCTATGGGAGGAGTGGCACCAAAACCTCTGAGGGGAGAGAAAACTGAGGCCCTCTTTACCGGTCAATCGGTGAATAAGGCGGATATACGCAAAATTTCAAAAACAATCAAGGTAGAGATTAGTCCAATCAGTGATATTCGCGGTTCCGCGGAATGGCGGAAGGAGATCACTGCAAATCTTGTCGCCCGGGCTGTCAGGATCTGCCTTGGTATGGAGGAATAAAGATGAAAATTGAACTGTATGATATCAGTATGATGGTGAACAATGAATTAGTTACCGGAAAAGTACGAGCTGAAACAACTCTCCTGGATTTTTTAAGAGAGAATAACTATACCGAGGTAAAAAAGGGATGTGATGATGGTGT
>CBDVAD010000171.1:0-7535 GCA_965371875.1 uncultured bacterium | reverse complement strand
ATCCAGGTCATTCAAGGTACTAAAATAGTCATCCATTGTCTCTGCCCTGCGGATCACCATTATGCTGCCGTCTTCCTTTAGCAGTATTTCAGCACTCCTTAGTTTTCCGTTGTAATTAAAGCCCATTGCATGTTGGATAAGATAAAAATACATAATTGTATTCCATGATTATTCTGCTGTATTTACCACAAAGATCGTAGCCATTTACACCATTTCTTTTTTTCCTTTTTTGGTCCGAAAAGCCACGCAACACTTCCTGTTTCACGTTCTTTGAACAGCTGCCGTGCAATCATTACATATCGACCTTTTCGTCGTTTTTCCGGGATAAAGACATAGATTTTAATCTGGTGTTTGGATTTTGATTCGAGTGTTACATCATCGAAGGTTGTTGTTCCATATTCCTTCAGCGGGATAATGACACGTTCTTCCTTTTCTATTATTCTTTCTGCCCTTAAATCAGGATTCTTTTCCTTCCAGGTCTTAAAGAATATAAGAGGTACCTCGATAAAAACTCGGGATTTACCGGGAAAGTTTGCTTCAACTTCGAGCTGAAAGGGTAATGCACCATCTTTCTTTCCCTGTGATCCGGGAAAAAGGAACGGAAGTGGAATAAATTCCTCCAAACCGTGAGGCGCATCAGGCGGGAGTTTTATCTTTGGATTAATATCGATAACGTTTATATTCCGGTATGTCAGATTATTTACATTGCGTATGATGTTCATATATTCTGTACCAGTGTTTATGTCTCCTAACTCTGCTGGGGTAGGTTGAGGGTCCTGGAGGTTGCCGATTATCGCTATAAGGCAGTAATGCCCAACGTTCGGTATTGCAGCTTGAGGCCAATTAAGCCGGTTTGAAACAATTAAACCTTCATTGTTGGGTGGGATATCCATAGGAAAGTCCACCTGTCCGATAAGGTTCCAGTCATCCGGATGGATACTGACAGAAAAATTTGCCCAGTATACATTTGCTGATACAGCACTTGCGGTACCCCCCCCTCTGTTAAATGCCCGGATAAAAATGTAATTTTCCTGCCCAAACTCAACGACTGGTCCCAGGGCATTATTATTCACCTCTCCGCCTTCGTGGCCATAAGCCTCTTGTGGATTTAATGCGATATCACCTTCATTCTGGAAAGCAAATATATCGGGACTCAATGAGAGTCCTCCACTGTAGTTTCCATCGCCTGTATCGCCCAACCCGTTTCGCAGGTAGACATCTACGTCTGAACTCCCCACATTATAGGTAATGACACCACCAGTAGTTCCTTCAAGTAAGAACGGCTTATTATTGGTGTCTTTTATGTTAACTGATCCTGACGTTTCGGCCAGGGAGACATTAATCTGACTGAAGGCGGCTGTGCTGGTAAATTCCAGGATACAGGTTTCCCTGGTGCTTCCATCGATATACTGACTCGAGGTAATCGGTGTATATGTAAAATTAGTCGCAGGAAGAACTGTATCTTTTATCGATGCATCGTTTTCATCGGTTATTACCAGATTGTCTCTGGTAATGGGCAGTGCTTTTTTTGTGACATTTGGATCAGGATCAACATCTCCGGAAAAGGTCAGAGTAATAATAGATCCATCAGATACAATATTTCCGGCAGCAAGAGATGGAGATACTACAGGTTGGGTATTGAGCATATCCTTGATTCGGCTGATTGTGGAATTCTTGAAATCTTCAAGTCTTTGATCAGTATCCGCTCCCCAATTGAAATTGATCCCGTTAATGTCCGCTGCTGAAGTTTCGATGTTATTAGTGCTGTTTATATGGAAGATATCCGAAATTTCAAAATCATTATTCAGAATGTATGTCCAACAGAATTTCTTAGGTATCGTCGATCCTATTGATGCATCCCAGTCTTCTATTAAACCCGAAGCAATGGAACTGGCCCATAAGCTGTCCATGAGAATCACCGCATTTGTAGTAATCACACCTCCATATTTACTTTCGATCCAGTCACTGGCTACAGCCTGGGTATAGGGCGGTACTTCTTTGTCATCATGATTAAACAGAACAGGAATAACAGTGACATCAGTTGTAGCAATATTCGTATCAGTTGCTGCAAGATTATCGAACCATGATTGTATATCCAGCAGTCGGGATAACCATTCCCACCCATAGATGATATCAATAAAAGATAGAACTACAACCTTTCTGCCGTGATTGTTATCGTAGTTATGCAGGGAGTCTGCAGTTCCCAGTTTATAAGTATTTAATGTAAAATCAGTTAAAATATCCCCAATATTTGCCATTTCCTTCTCCTTTTTTCAGTTACTTAATATTCATAAGCGCCCATTGACCAACCGTCGCCTCCGTTTGTCTGACCGGAGGAACCGGTTGTGCGCGTTGTTCCATCTTTATCGAGAGTGAACCCGGCTGACAGATTCTCACCGCCGTACCTGATGTTGATGTTGCCGGAACCGCCGTCGCTAAGATGGTAATCTCCTGTAAAGCCGGGATCTTCACTAACATTGCCCCAGCTCGAGAGGGTCTGAGAACCCTCTCCAGTTGAAACCGCAGTTACAAGATCGTCTACATCGATAGACGCTTCGTCATAATAGAGTGATCCGCCTGAATTAAAGTTATAGAAGTTGTTGTACCGTACAGAAGCGGGATCAGCATCTACACTGTGTTCATAAATACCATAACCACTCAGATTTACACTTGAATAGAAGAGTATATTATTATGTATTTTTGGACTGCCGGTCTGGAGCCGGATACAGTATGCCCTGGGATCATCACCCCTGCCGCCGTCGATTGTGTTGTTGTAAATATTCGGTGAGGACCCGAGGTTTTTTATTCCGAACGATTCATGTGTATTTGAATCGCCTCCGCCTAATATAATATTGTTGTAGATATCAGGCTGACTAGCTCCTAAATTGTATATACCAATGGTAAAATAGCCGTATCCGCCGTGTATCCAGTTACTGTCTATGGTGCCTGAGGAAGCAGAGTTAAAAATCCCATAGCTGTAACTGGTATTATTCCATTTTGCCTCGATGGTGTTTCCCCTGATGATGGGAGATGCCTCAAAGTTTGAAATTGCATAATAACTGTCTCCCGCCAGGACTTCTCCCTGATCTCTCCCGCGAATTGTATTGTGTTCTATACGCGGTGATGAATTATCACAAAATATACCGGCATTCTTGTCTCCGTCCCCGGTAGTCACATAAAAACCGTCGAATACGGTTGCATCGGTAATACCGGATCCGAAATATACAGCCCTGTTGGGGGTTGCCTCTGTCCCTCCTGTTGTGGATGTATCGGTTATATTGGAAAAGAAGGTATCCGGGCTCCGGTTAGTCCAGGATTCATCCGGATAACCGCCGTAAAGGGAAATCCCGTTAGCCATTACAGCTACCGGATTACCGCTGGCATTATAATTTGATGTGTAATTCCCCTCTGCAACCCGCACTTCAGCAGTTACATACAGGGTATCCGCCTGATCAATCCCTGCCTGAATTGTGTCATAGGGTTTCGTAGCACTTCCATTGTTTGTGGGGGATCCACCATCATCAACACAGGTTCCATGAAACACATCAAAGGTGAAGGAATAAGCGCTAAGAATCTTTCCCGAAGTTCCGGTACAGCTTATTGTAAGAGTTTTCCCGCTGCCTGCAGGCCAGAAACCTGCCGGGGCGAGGATACTAAGTGTATCGTTTGCATAGGCTGTCTGTGCCCATGCAGTGGCCGGCTTTTTATTACCGAGATCTCCGGTCAGGGAAAGGGTGGTCGTATCGATAGTTTCTTCGAAGGTGAGGATGATTTCCTCATGGCCGGTAATCACGTCTCCCGGGATATTTTTAGATGGCGCTGCGAGGATATCCGCTTCCTGGGCCTTCAGTTCATCCCCTTCTATAACCTCAGTCAACGGATTATCACACCCTGCAAAGATAAAAACAATAACAAAAATAAGAGAAAAAATAATTACTCTTCTGACCATAACGGACTCCTTCTCTCTTTCCATGAACCGGCCCTGGATGTTGAGTCGGTAGCCGATACCAGATATGAAAACTTTTCGGCAAGGGAAGGATCAAGCTCCTTCAGCAGGGTATAGTCACCCTTTACCGTGCCGTAGTTTTCCAGTTCGTAATTTGTCCGGGCAAGTCCAAGAATGATCTTTGGATTGTGCGGAGACAGCTGATCTGCCTTGTTAAACAGAGCAAGGGCCTCGGTGAAATCTTCCTCCATATAGTAGAGATTGGCAAGATTGTTTATTGAGGGGAGATAGTTCATAGAGACACCCTGTTTAAAAGTGCTGCCGGCATCATCCATTAAACCGTATCTTGCGTAGAGGACCCCCAGTCGATTGATATAACGGGGATTATTATTACTTTCCTTTATCTGCTTTTCCAGTCCTTCCCTTCGGGTTTCAATATCTCTTCTGATAAAGGTTTCCAGTTCCTTATTATAGGATTTCAGCACTTCACTAATCTCAGGAACCTGGATATCGGAATCATCAAAGGGGGAATCAACTGCCCGGTATGTTTTCCATGCTTCGGTAATGGGATGAAATCCCGCGTTGCCGTCGGGTTCATTTGCACGCCATTCCCGGGCTCCGTATTCCCATGCTTTCAGGAAACCATCACTGAACATGGTAATTTCTACGGGTATCCAGGTGTTTCCGTCCCTGAATATTAAATTATCAGGGTTGGAAAAAAGTCTGCTGCCATCTTCCGGGGATAGATCCAGAGCAAAAGCAAGGTATATGTGTCCGGGTATGGTGACGAAGGCGGTGTCGATATTGATTGCCTGAAGAAGGGCTGAGTACATAATTGAAAGATCATCACAATCTCCTGACCGGTAGGTAAGGGTCTCATTGGGAAACTGGAGGAAATCTATTGTATACTGGTTTTCCGAGAGTTCTTCGTAGGGTGTGGTCGGATCAACTACGTAACCGATCCCATATTCCGAAAGCCCCTGGAAAATAGCGGAGGCAAAGCGGAAGTTGTCATTCAGGGATGCGTTGCCCTGTTCCCGGACAGCAGCTGCTATGGGTTTTGAAAAACCCAGTACTGCCGGATCATTTGCTGTTACGAAGCTTGCCGCTCTGCTGTCATCCTCCCAGGTCATGGCGTTGCGCCGTTCAATGGGAAGAATGTACGATTGTCTGGAGGTGACATCTGTACCTGCAATTGTGTATTCCACAGTAACCTCTGCCGAAGCTTCCGTCCCCTCGGTTATCTCCAGGATATTTTTCCCGAAGAGTGCGAAAAGGGGAATTGTTCGTTCCTGGCTTCTGGGAATGTTTTCGAGTTTTGGGGATGGGGTAGGATTGGCCATATATTCCTTTACAAACAGGCTTACGGTAACATCCTTAATTGGGCCGGTTTCTCCATTTTTTATGGTGATTGTTCCTACAGGGTGTTTCCCGTAGTAAGTATGGAAGACTGGAAACACCTGTTCAAAGCGGATATCCATGAATTCTATTTTAGATCTTCCTCTTGTCCCTGCAGGGTTGAAAGAGACTCCTAGAGAAGCCTGAATCCCCTGAAAAAAAACTTCTGGGCCAGTAAAATAATGATGATATGATCCGCTAAGCCCCATTGAAAAGGATGGGGTGAACTGGAAGGATATATTGGCTCCGCTCTTAAGAAAAGCGCTGCCCCCGGTCTGGTCGTCGTACATGCTGAAATAGTATCCCCCACAGGCAGATGTATTTAAAATGAGACGGCTGAAAGGGCTCAGGGCAAAACCTGCTCCCCCTCCGGCAGATAGTAGAGAGAGCTCTTTATCGGTAATGGTATTTTTACTCTGTTCGATCCCTATATCTCCAAGAGCAAAGAAAGTTGGGGCAAAGGGGAGATAATATTCCCCTTCGAAATCCGCAGATATGCCGATTCCATACCGATCTGCACTATCCCCAATGGGGATAATGGCTCCGGGAGTAAGACGGAACTGAATACCGTTGTTCTGCTGGGAAAAAGCTGAGAAGGGAAAAAGTCCAAAAAGAAGAAGAATGAGAAGAAATATTTTTTTCATACCGACCCCGTAGAACTAATAGCTTATGGAGGAGGTCGGCTGCCAAAGGCATTTGTTTTCAGTAAAGTCAGGAGAGTAGGGATGCATGGTACGTTGAAAAACTTTTTTCTCCGGCAAGGAATCACATTACAATTGGTAATCAACCTTCTGTCATCTTTACATACAGATTGTACCCTGCTTTAAGGGAAATGTCCCGTTTTTTTCTAAGAATTACTCTCCAATCGTTAAATCCTGGTCAAAGTTTAAAGTAGCAAAATAGTCATCCATTGTTTCTGCACGCCGGATCATTCTTACATTCCCGTCTTCCTGTAACAGCAATTCTGAAGATCTTAGTTTTCCATTGTAATTAAAACCCATTGCATGCCCATGGGCCCCTGTGTCATGTATTACAACAAGATCTCCGGTTTCAAGTTGAGGCAGTTTTCTATCAACTGCAAATTTATCATTATTTTCACATAAACTTCCGGTTACATCATAATTATAATCTCCTGGAAGATTTTCCTTACCTGGAATAGTAATATGATGATATGCACCATAGAGGGCAGGGCGCATTAGATTTGTCATACAGGAGTCCAGACCGGCGTAGGATTTGTATTTTTCTGCAACTTGTCTGACTGTAGAGACAAGATAGCCATAGGGGCCCGTTATCATTCTTCCACACTCAAATACTATTTTTAAGGGATCAAGACCAGCCGGAACAATCATCGATTCATAGATTTTTTTAATTCCATAAGAGACATAGTAGAGATCAACTTCTTTTTCTCCCGGTTTGTATGGTATTCCGATTCCACCACCCATATTAACAAATTCGATATGTATATCTGCTTTTTCCTTTAATTCAATGGTTAGCTCAAATAGCATTCTTGCTGTTTCAATAAAATAATCAGGATCAAGTTCATTGGATGCCACCATAGTATGCAGTCCGAAGCGTTTAACACCCTTTTTTTTCATAATTGGATATGCTTCAAGAATTTGTGTTTTCGTCAGACCGTATTTTGCTTCTTCCGGATGTCCAATCATTAAATTCCCTGTTCTTGCACTACCTGGGTTGAATCTAAAACAGATAAGTTCGGGCAGCTCAGTGCTTCTCTCCAGAGTTTCTATATGAAGAATATCATCAAGATTGATTATAGCATTCAGCCTTTTTGCTTCCTGAAACTCAACATCAGGTGTATCGTTTGAAGTGAACATAATATCTTCACCGCTAATTCCTACATTTTCTGCAAGTATGAGCTCCGGTAATGAACTGCAGTCTGCACCGAAACCCTCTTCTTTAAGAATTTTCATTATAGATGGATTTGGACAGGCCTTGACTGCATAGTAGTTCTTAAATCCGGGCATCCATGAAAATGCATCTTTCATTTTTCTGGCATTTTCTCTAATAGCTGCCTCGTCATATATATGAAAAGGTGTCGGATATTTTTTTATTATTTTTTCAAGGTCTGATTTTGTAAATGGTATTGTTTTGTTCATATTGTTGCTCCAAAATTCACCGTAAGGGCACGGCGCGCCGTGCCCCTACGGTTATATGTTCAAATTGTTTTTGA
>CBDVAD010000170.1:0-7540 GCA_965371875.1 uncultured bacterium | reverse complement strand
CATTCTGAATTTGAATAATCTGAAACCCCTTTCTATTCAGCATAGATTCAAAATCAGAAATAGTGTGATTTTCTTCCTGCTCGATTTTCGAAACAAGCTCATCTCTTTTAACCTTAAATCCATCACTATCCAGGCGTTTTCTAATAATATCCTTCATTGTCTCTATCAGATTATGGATTTGCTCTTTAAAAAGGACTCCTCCGTTTTTAGGAAGATACAGTACATTTGGACTGTCAGGAGATTTAAAGTTAAAAACGTATACTATATCCTTCAAATTGTCAGTATTAGGTTTATAGGCATCCAGTATCTTCTTTATCCCTGAAACTCTGCCGGTTCCGGAAAGTCCTGTCACAAATATATTATAACCTTTCTGGTTTATTTCAATACCCATCTTCAGAGCCTGATAAGCACGTGGTTGTCCCAGTATCAGAGGGACCTCCTTCAAACCGGAGTCATTATCTATCTCCTCATCCGATATATGAATCATCACTTCTGATGCTGAAAGTTCTCTGTAATCCATAGTGCCTCCCGATTCAGAAAGATTAAACTTATAGAATAGTCTGATTTAAGTATAATATATTCCCATGGGAAGTAGTCAAGGAAAGTTTGAATTGTTATACTCCGGTAATGAATACAGAAGAGTTGGATTCTTATTTTCGCAGTATACTCAACATGGACATTGTTGCTGGTATCGACTCATCCATGAATGGATTCCAGGTTGATCAGGGCAGCAGGACTGTTCAAAAAGTAGCATTTGCAGTAGATGCTTCTCTTGAAACATTTAAAAGAGCTGCAGCCTGGAACGCTGATGTACTTTTTGTACATCATGGTCTGTTTTGGGGTTTTCCTGTTGCAGTTACAGGAAACCACTATAAAAGACTTTCATTTCTCATAGAAAACAACTTATCTCTTTATGCCGCTCATCTCCCTTTGGATCTGGACCCCGTTGTTGGAAATAATTATGGAATTGCAGGACAGCTCGGGCTTGAGAAACTGGAACCATTTGGTTTGTATAAAGGGGTTAAAATCGGTGTATCAGGGACTCTGAAGCAGGAAAAAACCATAGATGAGATCCTGAGCCTTTTAGATACTGATCGAAGAGAGGTGCTGGGTATTCTCCCCTTTGGAAAGGATAAAATATCAACTATAGCAGTTGTATCCGGAGGAGCAACAGGAGAGGTTTCCCAGGCAATGGAGCAGGAGATTGATCTCTACATTACAGGAGATGTATCCCATCAGTCCTATCATTCATGCCAGGAAGGCGGCATAAACATGATCAGCTGCGGCCACTATTTAACAGAAACATTCGGTCCAAAGCTCCTTTCTGAAAAACTAAAAAAGGACACATCAATAGAAACACTTTTTATTGATGTACCTACAGGATTATAATTAATATGATAAATAAAAATAAACTGAAGCCGCTGATACTCACTCTGATTATCCTGGCAGCAGATCAGATAACCAAAATAATGATTGTAAACAGTATCCCCATCCATACAATTGGTAAATCTTTCTTTGGCGGCTTCCTAAGGATCATCCATACCCGGAATCTGGCAATTGCGTTCAGTCTTGGAAATAATCTTCCTGAGGGAGTACGTTTCATTCTATTTACAATCCTGCCTATTGGGATACTGGCAGGTCTTCTGGTTTACCTCCTTAAGGGTGAAGATTTCACAACCTTTCAACGCTGGGCTGTAGCTGGAATTCTGGGAGGCGGTATTGGTAATTTGATTGACAGGGTTTTTAGACCCCTTGGAGTTGTAGATTTTATAGATGTTAAATTTTTCGGTATCTTCGGTCTCGAACGATGGCCCACTTTTAATATCGCCGATTCAATGGTTGTTGTCTCGGGAATACTAATGCTTTTCGCTTTTATTATTGAGGATTTAAAGAAACATGAATAAAAAATTAAATACTGCTCTTTTTATTATTGGAGCATCAATACTGAATGTAGTACTAATGGTTGTTCTTATGACTATAGGCCTGGCTATGATTTCACTTATAATACCTAAGAATATTTCACCGACCATTGCCTCGGTACTGTTTATACTTGTGTTTTTATTATCTGTAGCTGGAAGCTTCTTCGCATATCACAAAGGAATTCGATATCTTTCCAGTAAGATTGATATGGACAAGTACTTTCATCCAATTTTCAGCTCACGAAAACGTTGATACAAGTAAATATTTTTTAATAACCATCAGAAAGAGACCGGTTGATATCTTTCTTATACAGCTCATTATAGACAAATCCTCTTTTTCTAAGTCTGTCCCTTAACTCCTGTCTAAACGGAATATTCCTCCAAAATATTCCTCTTACATCCTTATCCAGTTTCTGAGTACCTTCACTCTCTTTAGTTATCCACAGTATGTAGTCCTGGATAAAAAACTCCTTTACATCACCTCTCATCTTATTCTCGGTGAACCACTGATAATAACGCCCTGTAAGACCTTCCTCCATCCAGTAATGTTGTGCTTTTTCCTTGGCAACCATCCATCTTAGATCTGCAGCAGCAGATATCACAGCAATTCTTAGATCTTTCGGGAAAATAGGCACAGCAATCCGTCCCCTGCTTGTGGCTCTGTTGAATCTTTCGAAAGGTTCCCAGCAAATGCCCCTCTCTCCATATCCAGGAACCAAAATGACATAGGGTACAATTCTATTTGTTTGCCTCTTAAAGGTTCGTTTAAAAATACCTTCATCTATGGCTTCCACAGCAGCAAATTCCATAATTACATTTTCTCTGGTAGCAATATCCCTTAGATTTGAGCGAAAATACTGTTTCATTAGAAATGGTATATGATTCCCCTGTCGACCAATAACCATCTTTATCATTTGCCTTACTGTATTGAATTCACTTTCAAGAGTTTTTGTATTTATGGAAGAAGAAACTCCTTCCTGACCAGCTTTCTCCTCCAGCTCTCTTAACTGGTTTTTAGCATTTTCATAGGTACGAAAACTACCGGTCAGCTCCTTATCCTTGTTTGATAAAAATCGGCAAGCATTCATGATATCGGAAATAGCCCCTTTTTGACCGGCATCATAGGCAGATTTCAGACCATCATCAAAAATTTGATGAGAGGATAATACTTTTACCTTTTCCTTTAATTCTTCTTCAGTATTCTCTATCTCTCTTATTTTATTTTTTATTTCACCCAGAAGGAATTCACCTGTTCCCCTTGCTTTATCTATCTGTGCCTGTATTTTGGCACCCTGATTATTTCTGACCTGTTTTATCTCATCCACTGCAGAAGAACTAATCTGACCATTTGCAACCTTTCCAAGCCACTCATCAAAATAGTAAAAAGGTTCTCCAGAATTATTATCAACTACTATCTTACCAATCATCTCTCTCTGTTCTCTTGATACAAGAGTTGGCAGCAAAAAACCATAACGCAGAAAAAACTTTTTGGGTTGTGTTAAAGAGGAAAACTTTAGAACTATACTTCCAGCAAGATTCCAGGAAGCGGAAATAAGCTTGGCTCTATACATTGATTTATCTTTTGGATCATCTGCATTCAGGAATTGTGACAGAAGAGAATGAACTCTCTTTGAGGGTTCGCCCTCACCGGACAACACTGATTTATAAAATTCTTTACTTGAAAATAGAGGGTTGGTTCGATCTTCAGAAAACTTTGTAACTGGATTAAACGCCTGCTTTGAAAGATCTACTTTATCCGGCTGCAGTTTTACTGGAGCCCCATCATTAAAAAGGTCATCAAAATCAGGAGTAATATCCTCAACTTCCTCAATTCCCATCAATTCTGCTATTTCGGGGTCTATTTCTCCTGAAAAAACTTCGTCACTCAAAATATTTTCCTGTTACAATTAATTATATAACTAATTATATATCTTTATGATAAATAAACAAGTATATAAAAAGGAAGAGCTTCTACCAATCAATTGGAAAATAATCCTTCAAAAATTTACCACACCAGTGTTTACCGGTATTTATACCATTAAAAAAGGGATCACATACCCGTGCGGCACCGTCTACAATATCCAAAGGAGGCTGAAAATCATGCAGATCTTCTTTAAGTTTTGATAATTGTACCGGATCCTCATCAGTTACCCAGCCTGTATCAACTGCATTCATGAAAATACCATGTTTTTCGAGACCACTGGCAGAAGTATGAGTCAGCATATTGAGCGCAGCCTTTGCCATATTGGTATGGGGATGACGATCTCCTTTTTTAAAACGTAGAAACTTACCTTCCATAGCAGAAACATTAACAATATGTTTTTGCCCTGTATTATCCTTTTTCATTAAAGGCGTGAGTTTATTACTTAAAACAAAAGGAGCAACAGCATTAACAAGCTGAATTTCAATCATCTCTGCAGTCTGAATTTCACCAAGTGTAAGACGCCAGCTGTTGGTAGTTCTTAAATCAACCTGCTGAAGATCAACATCAAGTTCACCCTTTGGAAATACAGTATCAGCTGACAATGTATTATCATAAGCATAGGGTATTTGAGATAATTGCGCAGATTCCCGAAGCCCTATCCCCGGCAGTTTTCCATACCATGATACTGGAAGAGTGGATTCTGACTCAACCGTAGGTATAACAAAAGAGTTCAATTTATTAGTACATATATGATAATTCATCATCAGCTTTTGGGCAGCTGAGGGCAGTTCAGTAATCTCTTTTGATTCATTTTCAATTAGATGTGCATAAAATTCCGGGGGTCTGCGTACAGTTTGGGCAGCATTATTGATTAGTATATCCAATCGATCAAAAGTTTGTTCTATATGGCTGCAAAACAGTTCAACACTTGGTGTATGTCTTAAATCCAGTCCATAGATGTGTAACCTGTCTTCCCATTCATGAAAATCATTTTCTTTGGAATATCTTACTGCCGAATCCACAGGGAAACGGGTAGTTGCAATAACCATAGCTCCGGACCGCAGCATCATCAAAGTTGCCTGATAACCAATTTTCAAACGGGATCCGGTTATCAACGCAACCTGACCTTTTAAATTTGCAGTCTGAAAACGTTTTTGATAGTTTAATTCTGCACAACGGGGGCACATGGAATCATAAAAAAAATGCAATTTAGTGAACTCGGCTTTGCAAACATAGCAATTCCGTGGAGATTGTAAAACCAGATGCCCTTTTCCCGATTCTGTATTATCCGGAAGCTGTAATGGAGCCGCAAAAACTGCATCTTCCCTTGCCAGCCTGATTCCGGTTGAAGCTCTTGCCTTTCGTTCCAGGGAAACAATTTGCTGTCTGTGTTTTTTACGAATAGCTTTATTACGTTTTATTAACTGATATCGGTCGGGTCTGGATAGTTGTCCGGCAGTTTTCATCAACTCAATCTGCTGTTCTTTAGATAACGAAGCAAAATCATCACTGTTATCTACGAGATGAGCCAGAATGCTAATACATTTATCAATATCTTTTGATGAAAAATCCTTATCTTTTTGTTGCTCCATGTTCTTTTCCTTTCCATTTTACAAGTGATTCAAAATAAACAGGAACATCTGTTTTAAAGGTCATTTTTTCTTTTGTATGAGGATGGGTTATTGTAACAGAGGCCGCATGGAGTGTAAGTCTCTTAATACCCCTTTCCTTTTCCCCGTATATTTTATCACCTGCGACAGGACAGCCCTTTTCCGCCAGATGAACCCTAATCTGATTTTTCCTGCCTGTCAGCAGTTCTATTTCAAGTAAACTGTAATATTTGGATTCTTTAATAACTCTATATTGCGTTTTTGAAAGCTTACCTTTTTTGGGATCATCAACAGAATACATTCTATGGATACTATTTTCTGTAAGATATGAGGTAATCAGCCCCTCCTTCTCAGGCAACTGACCATGCACTACAGCATAGTATTTTTTTGAGAACTTAGACCACCCATCCTGAAGAAAACGTTTGGCACTTTCAGATTTTGCAAATACCAGAACACCAGAAGTCTCTCTATCCAGACGATGTACAATAAATATCCTGTTTTTTGATTTAGAATTCCCTTTGCGTACATAATCTGTTAAAAGAAAATAGGCGGTATTTTCCTTAACCCTATCTGTACTCATAGTTAAAAGGCCGCTCCGCTTATCCACGACCAGAATATCATAATCCTCATAGAGGACAGAAAGTCCTTTTGGATGAAATCTTTTGGGAGGATTTTTAAATTTTTTCCTGTTGTTATGTTTATTATCCATTATTAGAAAGGTAATACCACAAAATACATAAATATAAAATGGAGTGCAGCCCCTGTTAGAACAAAAAGGTGCCATATTTCATGAAATCCAAACTTCCCTGGAACAGGGTTTGGTTTCTCAAAATAATATACGCCAGCTCCTATGGTATAGACAATTCCCCCGGATAAAATCAATACAAAACCTATGCTTCCAATCAGGGAAATTGATCTGACAATCAGAACAGCTCCAACCCAACCCATGGAGATATAAAGAGTATGAGATACCCATCCTGGTATTTTGGGGAAAACTGCCTTTATTGTAATTCCTATAGCTGCTAAAGTCCAGACTACACCCAAAATGCTCCATCCCCAGGGACTCCTGTTAATAACCAGACACAAGGGAGTATATGTACCTGCAATAAGAATAAAAATAGCAAAATAATCAAATTGACGAAAAATCTCATTTGCTTTTTGGGACAATTTCAGACCATGGTGAAAACTGCTTGCAAGAAAAAGAAGCATTAGACTTAAACCATATATTGAGAAGGAAACTATATGCCATGGTTTTCCTTCAACCGCAGAAAAAACAATCAAAAGGACCATACCCAGAAGAGAAAATATTGAACCTGTCATATGGGTTACTGTGTTTATCACTTCATCGGTCACATGGATACTGCCGTCCTTGCTGAATTGTGGAAGTTTCTTTTCTTCACTATCATCTGTCATACTCAATTTATCCTACAGTATAATAATTTTATTGTCCTGTAATTATTACATAACTGTGTATTATTTCATAGTTATACAAAAGTCAGTAAATAAAAATAATCAGGGACATTGACTGGAAATCAACTTGTGGGGATTATTAATCTAAATTAGATCCTTAATAATATCTTTTACATCCGAACCAGCTTCCTTTTCCAGTCTTTCAAGAAGATCCTTTACACTCCTGCTTTGAGGCAGCATAAAATTTGCCTCCCGTGCACAATCTTCTGCAACAATCCTACAGGAAAGTTTAAGTGCCCTGGCCAGTTTCTGTTTACCTGTATTATTACTGTTTATTGATATTGATTCAGCTATGCCTTCCTCTTTGCTTTTCTGTTCAAGAAGTGAAATCATCATCCCCGCAAGTTCAGGATCCTTCAGTTCAGGCTCAGGATAATCCTCCATTACAAGATAGATGGCATGAGAGGGACAGGCATCTACGCAGAGACGGCATCCATCGAGACAAAGGGTCTTATCAATTTGCCCTGTTTCAGTATCAGTTGCACCAGTGGGGCAAACAAACAGACAAAGGCAATCTTTTGTACATAAAGATATATTTCTGGAAGCATACATACTGTTTCTCCTAGGTTGCATTGGCGAGCAGCAAGGACGCATAGCCGAGCAATTAGGCTGCATTA
>CBDVAD010000169.1:0-7616 GCA_965371875.1 uncultured bacterium | reverse complement strand
CCAAATATTGCACAGATTATTGTGCCTGCTATTGCAACAATAAGACTCATGCGAATGGAATAAAACAGTCTGCTCAAAAGATCTCTCCCTAAATCATCTGTTCCTAGAATATGATCGAGGTTGCCTCCTTGAAACCAGGCAGGAGCTAGTAGTCTGTGAGTTAGACTTATTTCCTGATAATTAAAAGGTGAAATAAATGGTGCAAGTATTCCAAGAATAATCATCATTAATAGCCAGCTTGTAGAAATAATAATTAATATTTTTTTCCCTGTTATTTTTTTTGGAGAAGTTGTTTTCCTATTACCATTACTTATTGTGTTATACATAATTATTTTTTTCCTCTTACTATACTTATACGAGGATCCAGCATACCGTAAATAAAATCAATTGCAAGATTTGTTATTACCATTGACAAGCTTATGAGTATAACAATCCCTTGAACAACATTGTAATCTCTATGTTTCACGGAATATACAAGAAGTCTCCCAATTCCAGGCCAACCAAAGATGGTTTCTGTTACAACAGCACCAGCGATAATCAAACCAATCCAAAATCCACAAATAGTTATAATTGGTATTGCTGCATTTTTAAAAGCATGACGCTTTATTGCCTGCTTCCAGGAAAGACCTTTGGCTACTGCTGTTTTCATATAAGGTTGATATAGTACCTCAAGCATTGCAGATCTGGTATATCTGGCAAATATTGCCGCTTCAGTAATTGTCATGGTAAGAATTGGTAAAATATAATGAGCCGGGGTGCCATTTCCGGTTGATGGCAACCACCCAAGCTTAACAGAAAAAATAAGAATTAGTATAACTGCAAGAATAAAGTTGGGCATGCTAAATCCTGCTATAGAAAACATCATTATTACACTATCCTTAATGGAATTATGAAACAGGGAGGCTATAAGACCAAAAGAGATACCAATAATAAATGTTAGGGATGTATAAATTAACATTAATATTAAGGTATTTGGAAGACGGGATAATATTACCGTCATTGCACTTCTTCCTTCTAAAATGGATAAGCCAAAATCACCCTTTACAATATTCCTAATAAACCTTAAATACTGAATATGTATAGGATCATCGAGTCCCCATTTATCTCTAAAGGCTTCAACAGCTGCCGTTGTGACATCCCTTCCAAGAACTGAGGTCGTAGGATCTCCAGATAATCGTAAAATAACAAAAACAAATGTTGTAACTGCCCATACGGTAAAAATTGCACGAAATAATTTCCTTAATATGTATGATTTATTCATTTTTTCCTTCCATTTCAATAGCTAAGCATGAACAATAAATATTTTTCCTGGAAAGCTTCAACTCCGGAGACTCTTGAGAACATTTCTCCATAGCAATAGGACATCTGGGGTGAAATTTACATCCTGAAGGGGGAGTTAAAAGACTTGGAATTTCACCCTCTAATATGAAGTCTTCTCTTTTTAATCTTGGATCAGGTACTGGAATTGCATTAATAAGGGATTTAGTATAAGGATGGAGTGGACTGCTAATGATATCATCACAATTACCATATTCAACAATGTTTCCCATATAAATAACGGCTATACGATTACAAAGATGCCGCACCATAGATAAATCATGACTGATAAACAGAATGGTAATATCTTTTTGTTTTTTTATTTCCAACAAGACATTTACAACCTGGGCCTGTATAGATACATCAAGAGCTGAAAATGGTTCATCACAGATTAGTATTTCAGGTTCAAGTATCATAGCTCTGGCAAGAACTATTCTCTGTCGCTGCCCACCGGACAACTGATGAGGGTACATATTACCATGACTTTCTTTTAATCCTACGGATTCAATCAAGTCAACAGCCTTTTTATAATATTTATCAACATTCTTTTTCCCATAATGAACTATTAGAGGCTCATAGACCTGTTTTATAACCGGAATTCTTGGATTTAGTGCTCCCATTGGATCTTGAAAAACATATTGAATGCTTTTTCTAATTCTTTTTTTCTCATTACCTTTTAACAAGGTTATATCCCGATTATGAAACTTAATTGACCCCTTTGTGGGAGAGTATATATCCATAATAATTTTTGCTATTGTAGATTTTCCACAACCGGACTCTCCTACAATCCCTAGTGTTTCACCTTCATTCACGGATAAATTTATCCCATTTAGTACTTGAACATATTTTTCTTTCTTAAATAGGATTTTTTGACTATGAAAAAAAAATCTTTTATAAAGATTTTCAACAATAAGTATTTTGTTCCTTTCGTCCATTTTTGTTTCCAAGGTATTCCTCCCAAATAGGATTATAGCAAAAATAGGCTCTGTTATTTTCAAAAGATTTTGGTGGTTGATTTTCTTTACATTTATCTAAAACATTACTGCATCTATCATAAAAGGCATAGCCAGCTCCCAGGTTCTCAGGAGAAGGGACAACCCCATCTATGGCATATAGTTTTTCTACTTTTTTATCTATCCGTGGTTTTGAAGAAAGGAGTCCGAAGGTATAAGGATGCCTGGGATTTAGTAAAACTTCTTCAACCGGACCATATTCCATAATTCTTCCACCATACATAACGACTGTATTATCACAGGTTTCAGCAACAACACCGAGATCATGTGTAACCAGAATAATTGCCATATTTCTCTCTTTACGTATTTTTCGTAATAAATGTAATATTTGGGCCTGAATAGTAACGTCAAGCGCGGTTGTCGGCTCATCCGCTATAAGGAGTTTGGGATTACCAGAGAGCATCATTGCAATCATAACACGTTGGTTTTGCCCTCCCGATAGTTGATGAGGAAACTCATTCATTCTTCTTTCAGGATCAGGAATTCCAACCTCGTATAATAATTTTACACCTTCTTCATGAAAACTATCTAATTTTCTTTCTCTTAAATCTTCCCTCAACATTAACGATTCAATGAGCTGACTACCAATAGTTTTGACCGGATTTAATGAACTTTGTGCATCCTGAAAAATCATTGCTATCTCTTTTCCTCTTACCGAAACAATATCTTTATCATTACACTCAAGAAGATTCATCCCGTTATAAACTATTTCGCCTTCTGTCCATCCTCGTTCACCAAGAAGTCTTAAAATGGAGTAACAGGTAACGCTTTTACCGCTTCCCGATTCACCCACAACACCTAGTATTTCTCCCGGGAATATTTTTATATCAATTCCTCGAACTACGGGCTTACCTTTATGAGAACCATTAAATCCTGTTGATAGATTTTTTATCTGTAATAGAGGAATATTTAATACCATTTTACCTGCCTTAAAAAAAGCGGGAAATTAAATTTTTCCCGCTAATTATTATTTTTTGATAGTTTTAGTTTTATTCTAGTATTTCAATCTTTCCAGCTCTAAAATCCAGGAAGACACCTCCTGGTTCCCATCTAATTTTATCGCTCTTTCCATAAAACATTGGTATCTGATAAAGATATGTTCCAGGAGGATCAATATTTTCTACAATATCAAGCATTTTCGCGAAAGCCTTTCGTCTTTCAACTTTATCTGTACCATTTAATATTTCACATAGCGCGTTATATTCGTCATTATGCCACATATTATGTATCTGAAACCATCCTCCAGGACCGTAAAACATGCCAATTTGAAACATTGGATCAGGTATCGTTGTGCCAAAAGACCAATTTATAATTGCTCTGCCAGCGGCTACTTTATCTGTTTCTATTTGATCCCAGTTTTCTTTTAATTCAAGTTTGACATTAAGCCCAACATCATTCCACATTTGTTGTAAAATCTGTGCTGTCGATACCTCTCCTGCATAATAGTCAACCATGTATCTATAACTAATCTCTTCACCATCATAACCGGCTTCTTTTAATAGTTCCTTTGCTAGTTCAGGGTTAAAACCAACAGCTTTGAATTCATCAAGATACATCTCTCCATAGTTCTCCTGTTGTGTACCATTAGGAACCGTAGAAAGTCCTTTGAAAATTGTATTATTTATTAATTCCCTATCTATAGAGTAGCTTAATGCACGTCTGATTCTTGGATCTGCTAAAACAGGGGAAGCTACCGTATCAAATATAATTACTCTTATTACGTCTATTGGTCCACCTACAATAGAGAATCCTGTTTTGTTTTCTATTGTACTAAATTGATCTGGAAGAATATTTAAAACCATATCATATTCGCCGGATAAAAGCCCCATAATCCTGGGAGACATCTCAGGAACCACTGTGTATTTTATTGTATCAATTGGTGCTTTATCTCCATGGTAATCATTGAACTTTCTAATGATAATATATTCATCCGCTTTATATTCATCGAAATAGTAAGGGCCGAAACCTATTGGTTTAACCATCCATTCTTCCCAGCTATTTTTCTTTTGGTAAGAGTCCCCACAAATAATAGCTGATACAGCTAAAGAAAATCTTTTCAAAAGAAGTGGATCAGGTGTTTCTCTTACAAAGCGGACAGTATATTGATCGACTTTTTCAACAGATTCAAAAAGGCCAATACGCGACTTTAGCAATTCATGTCCAGGATCTCCCGGGTTAGCCATTCTACCGGGACCGTATGTTACCAGCACATCATCAGCATCAAGTGGATAACCTGCATGTGAGACAACGCCTTCTCTTAATTTAAATTCTATAGTTCTGTCATCTATTTGATTCCAGCTTTCTGCAAGTAAGGGTAAAACAGATCCATCGGGTGCAAGTTCAACAAGAGTTTCAATTGTGTTTTGCATAAGCCTATCGGTGGTAAGCGTTAAATAAGCGGAAGGATCCAGTATTGCCGCATTATCAGTTACGCCAATGTTTAGTACCTTCTCAGGGATAGCTTCCTTTTCACCGCCCGCAAAACACAATGCTGCTGTAAAAAGAATCAACATTAAAATCATCAATCTTTTCATTTCATACTCCTTATAATTTTTTATGATTATACCAGTTGTATTAGAATCTAAAAATATACAATTTTTAATTTGTTAATAGAAAGGAAGATTTCAACTGGAAAAGAAGGCTGAATTTATATACAATTACTATTCTATTAACAATGTAATAATATTCCTCACTAAACTGGGGATCCACCACTTACCAGGCTAAGGCTAATCAGCTTGTTACTGGTATAAAAAGACAATTATTATGATTATTATTGTGACCTGCAAGAGATCAACTGAATAGTTTCCAACGACCATTAGAATTGACGGTTACACTTGTTCTTGGATCACATGCTGTATTGTGATCCAATGGTCAGTTACCAATAATCAACTTTATATCAAAAAAGCTTCTTTATCCAATTTTAATTTTACTTTCCGGTATTTCCCGGGACTCAATCCAGTAATATTCTTGAAGTTACGGATAAATGTTATTTCATTATAATAACCAACAATTTTTGCTGTATTTTTCACATTCACTTCAAGTTCGTTGATTAGAATTTTTTTTGCTTCTTCAATTCTACAGGTATTTATATACTGGAGAGGGCCAAAACCATTGATTTCTTTGAATATTTTAGATAAGTACTGCGGAGTTATGCCAATTTCTTCGGCTATATCTATAACTGATAGATTCTTATTACTATAATTCTTCTCGATATAATTGTTTGCAGTTATGATAAGATCAGATTTACTTTTATCAGGTGAAAGCTTTTCAAGCTCAGTCAGAACAAAATCTACATCATTTCTAAACTGAAGAAAACTCTTACTATAGATAACCTTTTTAACTAGAATTTTCAGATTTTCACTATCATTTCGGATTATTGTATTGAGTGATTCGATTAGTATATTTTTAAATCCTGCAAGTCTGATTTTTAGAATTTCAACATCTAAATAACTTTCTTCCACGACATTAATACTACCATCCAGTAGAATTTTTGCCTCATCATACTTTCCGGCTGTAAGGAGGTTGTAGATTTTATACTCATTTTCAAGATATGAGAGGTATTGAAACTTATGGTTCTCTCTAAGCTTGCTGAGTTCACTGAAAAAAAGAATCTTTTTATCACTAAGCAGAGTGCGGTATTCTAAAACTTGTAGTGCCTCACCGTACGAAATGGAAATCCCTGCAATAGAATTATAAATGTCTCCAACAGTAACTATAAACTTTTCATCGACATCCTCTCTGAGAAAGCCTGCAACTATTTCAATTTTATTACGAAATCCGTCATAATCATTAGGGTCTTCAATATTTAGTAGTACTATGTTCTTCCCTGAGTAGACAAAAAGGAAACTGCAGAAATTCTTTTCAAGTATCTTTAATTTCTTATCAAGTTCTTTCTTTATTTTCAAGAAAGTCATACTGTCATTTTCAACAGAGTCAAGAATCATTATTACAAAATTTTCATAAATAAAATCAACACCAAACGTACTCCCAATATCAATTCCTACGTTTCCTTCTATCTCCTCCCCTATTATCAATCTTCTTAAAAATAGACTTTTTAGACCGATCGTATTATTACGAAAAGTCTCTTTAGTACGGACATTTTCGTGCATAATGGATTTAATTTCTGTTTCCAAAATATCAAATTCGTTTTGATAATCCTTATAGATCTTTTGAATATTTCTTTCGCGGAATAGATTAACAAGTGTAAGTACCTGAAGATAGTTTTTACGTGTAAACAACAGGGAAAGAAAGATCCCAACTACCAGAATGATAAAAAGCAGGATAAAAACTATAGTTTGAAACTTTTTTAATTCACCGAAATACACTGCCTTTGGGAGAATAATTGTATAATACCAATTAAAAATATCTGACTTTACCAGCGAAATCATATAATTATCTCTTTCAACCTCAAGATAATCATTCATATCCTGGTTCTCATCAAGAAAACCCTTAACCTCCCCTCTGAATGAATCATCAAGATCTATATTAACAACTGAAGAAAGTACTGCACCCTCACTGTCAAGAACAAATCCAGCCCCATTTCCAATCCATTCAATCTGGGAAATACTATCATACAGAAGTGATGGATTTATTGAAACAACAAGATAAATGTCGGAGTCATTTCCATTTATCATAAAAAACCTTGTTATTAAATAAAGTTCTTTCCCTTCAATGTTTCTATCAATATCATCATATATAAATGGCAGATTCTTGTATTTTGATATTTCATCCCAATCAATACCTGTTGACTGGTAATTTTCAGGGATTATCTTTTCCAGAGAAGTTATCTTATTCTTTTCATTCATAATATAAATCTGTTCTATATATTTATTTAAAAACCTTAGTTCCTTTATTTTTTTTTCGATTGAATTCCTGAACTCTTGATTAACCTCATTAATCTTTAGGTAGAATCTGATTTCTCTATCCCAGATAATCTGATCGGTAATTCTTTTAATTTCATTAAGTTTAAAATCAACAAGATCTTTCATCTGGTTCTGTGTAGTCATTTTTTGAATATGGGTTTCATTCCTTATTATTTCGATGGAATAATAGTAATTGAATAAACTGAATACGAGAGGAATAATAAAAACTGCAAGATAGGTCATAAACCAAATACGAAAGGTTTTGTGTTTTGAATGAAATACCATATATGATATTCTATCACAATTCCCAGGTAACAAGTAGTGCAAAAGCTCAGTTCTTGACTTACCTGAAATTAGAAAACTGGCAGATAAAATGTTACTGGAACAGGCAGACTGGCTCCCGCAATACAAAAATATAAATCCT
>CBDVAD010000168.1:0-7630 GCA_965371875.1 uncultured bacterium | reverse complement strand
CCTGTCATATTAAGATGATCAGTAATTACCATAAGATCACCGGGATTGAAAGTCTTGTTTATACCACCCGCGGCATTTGTTAGAATCAGAATCTTAATGCCCAGTTTTTTTAAAACACGAATAGGAAAAGCAATGCTTTCCATGTCATAACCTTCGTACAGATGAAATCGCCCGTTCATAACGATAACCTGTTTGCCTTCCAGTTTTCCGATAATCAGACATCCGGCATGACCTGGCGCTGTTGAGATTGGAAAATCGGGAATATCACTATATGCTATGTTGATCTGATCTTTGATGTCAGTTGACAAGTGTCCAAGGCCTGAACCAAGAATTAGCGCTATCTCAGGAATTTGTTCTAAATTATCTTTGATGAACTCTGCAGCATGTTCTAAAGACCGTTTTGTTTCCATTATTTAATCCTAAATAAAAAGGGATGACAAGAAAATATATTCCTGTTCATCCCTCTATTTTCTTTCATTATAAGTTAATATAGAATTGTTTACTTATAATCCGGCTTCTACACGGGTTGAGGGAACTACGATCTCACCGGATATAATTTTTCTCTTTGCTTCTTCTATCGCATCTTTAACTTCTGCAGGTACAATCGAATCAAATCCATGAAAGGATGCAATGTCGATAGCGCCTTCTTTCAGGCCGTAAACACCATTACTGCCACCTTGAAAATTACCTTCGTTAAGGTCTTTAATTGTAAGGTATGTGGCTGTTGTGGTACCTTTAAGAGCGGAGGTAAGTACTGTGTCAGGTGCTAATCCATTCTGATCAACATCGGCTCCGATGGCAAGAATACCTTTCTCTTTGGCTGCATTAATCATTCCAAGACCGGTGAGTCCGGCAATGCCTATAACTATATCAGCTCCTGATTCGACCATAGCGTATGTGGCTTCCTTTCCTTTGGCCTGATCTGCAAAAGTACCGGTAACGACAGATAGAACTTCGATATCAGGATTAACTGATTTTGCTCCCATATAATAACCTACGAAATATCGTTCAACCGGGGGAATATCCATTCCCAGAACCGCTCCTATTACGTTGGCATTGTTTAGCTTGTCGGTGACAGATGCATATTTTTTAGTCATTAATCCTGCTACCACACCGGCAAGGTAGCCTGCTTCCTGTTCTTTCCATGTTATACCCCTGATATTGGCAGGAGCTGTAGACGGATCGAACCAGAGATCTATACCAGCATACATAGTATCCGGGTTTTGTGCTGCAGCTTCTATTACTGCATCGTACATAAGAAATCCAACAGCGAAAACAAGACTGGCGCCGTCTTCACCCAGGCCTGAGAGATTAGGTACATAGTCAGTCATCTGTTTTGATTCAACTATAATTACCTTGGCCAGTCCCTCATCTTCTGACTGCTTCATTCCTGCGTAACAACCGTCGTTAAACGACCCATCGCCCAGACCTCCAACGTCTGTTACCATACCGACAAGTAGCATTGAAGACTCGTCAGTATCTGTCTGTCCTCCTGCAAATAATAATCCTGCCATAAGTACAAGAATGACAAAAAATGCTCTAAACTCAACCGATCTTCTCATAAACTTCTCCTTTTATATATGTTGGTTTATACTTGACTCTAGTATGATTTTTATGAATTGTCAAGCATAAACACACATAAAACACTTATAAACCAACATATTACAACACAAATCAGAATAAAATCATCAAGGTTTATTCTGAATAAATTTGACAATACATACTTAAAAGACCACATTTGTTTTGACGCAGTTCAGACCTTGCATGCAACGTCTTTATACGGCATACATCCCCAGTACCGTATCTTCTACCTATACCATTAACCTTCTACTTTTTCCGGAAAATCATTTCTATCATATACTCTTTACCAAATGTTTCTGAATCCTCTACAGATCGTTGCACATCTGTTTTTATCAGACCCTGTTTTGAGAAAATATTTATAAGATCATTTTCAGAATAATCTTTGAAAAACATTTTTTCACCCATGAATACTGTATAATCATTACGCTCCAGCACGGGTTCATTAAGGGAAACATACATAATTTCATTTTTTTTTAAAGCTGCACTGCATAGAGCAATTACCCTGATAAAGGTATCTGGGGCCAATAGTTGAAGGGAGTAAGAAGCAACAATACCATCGTAGTATTCAATTTCCCTAATATCCTTCATTGACTGAACTCTGAAGTTTCCTTCCGGAACATTTATTTTTGCCTTTTCAATCATGCCTTCAGAAAAATCTATTCCTGTAAGTATATGGCCTATGTCCACAATATATTTTCCGAATGGTATACCTGTTCCACACCCTATATCTAATATTTGGGATCTATGGTTAAGCATATTAGAGAAATCTCTAAATAGAGATGTAACTTCTATATCATCTCTATACTCAGAAAAAGGTTCCACAACATTTTCCCATGCAGTTTTATTAAGTAGATGTATTGGTTTTTTTTGAGTCATATAAATGTCCTTTTGCAATTAATATATTTGAAAAGATACTATTAATCCATAAATTTAATTAATATTTATTATACGAATACTACAATCTAATATCTTGACTTTCTTATTGATCTTATCTATCTTGTCTCCAGACATAAATAGTATCTTCAGGGCAGGGTGAAATTCCCGACCGGCGGTATAGCCCGCGAACCATAATGGTTGATTCGGTTCAATTCCGAAGCCGACAGTAAAGTCTGGATGGAAGAAGATGTATATAGTTCAATGAACAGATATTGTTTATTGAATTAATATCGATTACTTTCAAAGCTCTGAACTTTTAAGTTCAGAGCTTTTTTTGTTTGAGACGATCAGGTGAAAGGTAAAATTTATTACCTGTTGGTACCTTATTGGATCAGGCAATATAGCAGAAAATCGAAACTGCCCTAAAGACTATGTTTTTTGGGGCAGTTTTTTTTGGTATTGATAATCACTTAACGCCCCAGAAAATTGATTTTTTTGGAAGATAAAACTGAAATTCCTACTGAATATGGTGATTTCAAAGTCTGTGGATATGCTAACAGATATCTTAAGACAAATCAAACTAAACTGGGACATATATTAAGTTTTTAATAACGACAAAGGGGTAAATGATATGAATGCATTTGAAGGAAAGCTGGTTGAATATAATTTTAAAGTTGGAATTGTTGTTGCCCGATTCAATGAGTTTATAGGTTCCCGACTATTAGGGGGAGCTATGGATGCTTTAAAAAGGCATGGACTTGAGGAAAATCAAATTGACATTGCCTGGGTACCATGTGCCGCCTGGGTGCCAGGTGCCTTTGAAATTCCACTGGTTGCAAGAATAATGGCAGATAAAGATGACTATAATGGAATTATTTGTTTGGGAGCTGTGATTAAAGGCAGTACACCACATTTTGACTACGTAAGTGCAGAGGTGATGAAGGGGATTGGCAGAGTTTCAATGAGCAGTGGAAAACCTGTCATATTGGGTGTGTTAACAACTAATTCCATTGAACAGGTGGTTGAACATGCCTGTACAAAGGCTTGTAATAAGGGATATGAAGCTGCAGTATCCTTAATTAAAATGATTAATTTGTTAAAATCTATGGGTTGATAATGAACTTTCCATGTAATTCTTGTTAACTTAAGCAAGTTGTAAGAGCCGGAAAATATTTCATTTTCCGGCTCTTACAACTTATAGTTTTATAATTTTATTCCATACCGTAAACAGGATCCAGACCAATAGTTCCTTCAAGAAATTTTAAATAATTTTTGGAACTCGCCTCTTTAAGATTTGCTTTACACTTATCAAGTCTCTTTTCAATTTTCAGCTTTTCAGTTAGTTCCATATTTTCTTTAACCAGCATGAAAGATTCAAGATAACTGATTATTTTTTTATTGTGTGCGATATCTCTTTTTTGCTTTCGCTGAAGTCTGTCTTTGTACCAGTCACTCTTGATAACATATTCTTTACTGAACAGTTTTCTTATTTCAGGATCGTTTATATCCTTACCCTCATAGTTATCATTTGCCATAATATGTATAAGGGCCTTTATTGGCGGAATTGCAGATTCTATACTTCCATCTTCGAAGTAGACAAGAGCAACCTTTTTCTGACTCTCAATAATATGCTTTATCCCTTCAACAAAAGCATCCATGTCCTGTGTTTCAGGTTTCAGCATCTCATTGTTGAAAACTGCATGTGGTTCATCAAATATTCTTCCCATGTAGTTGAACAGGAAGGTTTCTGTCATTCTGTATCCTAATCGGCTGGTCAGTATTTTTTCACCCTTCCATTCCATGTCTTCGACTTTTTCGAAAGAACCTTCTTCTATAAGTCTTGCCGGAACTCTTTCTTCAGGTTCCAGTCTGCTCCATATCTCAGGAATAAGAATACTTATATCATGTGCAAACCTTGTTCTGCTTCCAATACTTCCGGCAACAGATGTAAATCCTGAATAACCTGTAAGGATAAAAGAGAGAAGTGCATTGTTGAGGTCTGTAATTGCAGAGAGCATGTTAAATGGTCCCTTTGTAAGTGCACCCTCACTTCCGGCACCGGTTGTTGATGGGGATTTTCCTGACAGACTGCATATAAAATCCATGAATAGTTCCGGAAGTTCCTGATAGTGAATAGGGTTGTAGACACTTAGTCCTATTATTCCCTTCTCTTTATCGGGGCTGTTATTTCTTCTTGATGGCAGTACTGCATCTACTGGTAGATAGAATGGTTTTGACATTGGTGTTTTACTTGCAAATCTGGATCCAATTTCCCCTCTGTAGTATAATTCAGGGTCTGTAATATCAGGTCTTGTCTGCAGGTATCTTGGGTTTGTGCTTCTACCGCTTGGAAGTTTTCTGGGATGTGAGGGGGATATAAACCACATTCCCTCGCCTGCTTCAGCGCCTTCTCTGATCATTTTTTGTATAGGTTCGGTATATCTATCAAAACTAATTGAATTTTCAATCAGTTCTTTTGCATTTTCTGTTGTAAGTGGTTCATAGTTTGAGATGAAGTTATTTTTCCCTGCCAGATCTCTTTCGGCCTCAATATCATAACCTCTGTTTATAGCTTCATCAGGCCTTTGGAAAAGATTGAATTCGCAGTTTTTAATAAGTTTTACACTATTGCCCTTAAGGTACTCTTTTATCCCTTCCAGTTTATCTGAGTCTATCGTAATTGAAACAGATATATCATCTTCCTGCTGTAGTTTTTCGGTAGCTATGTAGTCATTTCTTAACTTGTGTACATACCACATATTATCCGGGGCAAAACCTACTCTGAGATACCCTGCCGTAATTGTCCTTCCTTCAAAACGGAGAGCATTTCCCTCTTTACCGTTTATTATTCTTACACTGAAATGACTTCTCCATTCTCCATCCCAATCAGGTCTGTAAAAACCTTTAATATAAAGAGATAGAGCCTTTATTCTATTTGGAATAGATTCTATAAAGGCATTATATTCATCTGTATAGTGAGTTGAGCCGTTTAATAGTTTAATTACAGACCCAAGTGAACGACCGAAGCTTAAAAAATCTCTTGATGGTCTGGTTCTTCCTTTATCATTTTTCCATCGACCCTTATAGTCGTATTTAAACAGCTTTTCAACTAAATCAAAGTCCTCTTTAAGATTATTGATATAAAAAGTATCATAGATTATTGAGTTCAGGAGTGACTTTGAAATTTCAGATTTTCCTCCGCCTGAAACTGTAAAAGGTTTATGACAGAAAGTTCCTCTGTAATGGGTACCAATAAGACGCCATACAGGCGCTTCAGGATGTTTTTCCATATGGATCTTGCTGCCATCAGGAAGGATATATGTTTTATCAGGGAGAAGCCTCAAGGATCTTTCTTTGCCTTTATATTCCCATTTTATTTCCTGATTATAAAGATTAACCTCTACATTTTCCGGGAGATAGGTAATATTAGGGAATTTTTTATCTATACCATAATTCTCTGGGTGAAGATCCATTATCTCAGGAAAATTCTTTTTAACTTCTTCAAAATTGTGATCTACTAAAGTTGGAATGTAATGTTCACCAAGATTTCTTCTTGGAAAAACGAGAGCTCCACCGGCATGTTCCTCTTCTGAAAGGCCGAGAAGATTGGCAGCATAGGAGATTTGGGTTTTTACCTCTTTTTTAGTATAACCAAAATAGTTATCAGCTATAATAGTTATAACAACCCCGTCGCTGTTTCTGCATGAAATTTTAAAAGGCGACCCGTCATTGTAAAGCTCAATATCATCTTTCCAGCACATACCATCTTTTCTTTCTCTTGCAGTTGCATCGTCATAATGAGGTAGACCGAGTTCTTTCTTTGTGCAGGAAAGTATGCTTGGGGCAAGAATAATACAACCTGTATGACCGCTCCACCCATCAACATCAAGAGCTGAATCATTTTCAATAAGTCCCGGATCCCCTGCATTTCCAAAAATCGACTCAACAAAGTCAATGTTACTTATAAGAGATGATGGAGCAAAATATCGTATCTCCATTCTTTTTTCAGGAATAATCCCCGGGACTTCAGGAGAAACAGGTGGTTTCATATAAACAGAAGTGAAAAGTTTAGCTTGCTTCTCTTGTGATGCTGTAAATGGCAGTGTTAGTAGTTCTTCCGGTGGATTAACAGCTTCTTTCAGAAGTCTTGCAAAGGCAATTCTCGGAACTTCTTTTTTATCAGCAGGAACGGGAAGTCCATCAGCTACTATGTGGAAGGTTCCTATAGTTGTTCTTCTATCGTGCTTGGGGTTATGGAGTACTCCCTGCTTGATTCTATAGGATGAAACATATTTATTGATGTATTCATTTTTATCAGGGGGGAGGCTCATGTGCCTTGCAAGTCCGGCCCGGTCAAGAACAAAGGTTCCAGTAGGAATATTTACAATTTCCTCTCCTATTCCGTCAAAGTATCTTTTAAGGAAACCATTAATTCTCCTGTCAGCTGCACACAGATAATCTGAAAGGAGTCTGTTCCTTTCTCTGTAGTTCTGGATAAGGTTACCAGCTATATCAATAAAATTCTTCGTTGATATTTCTCCTGATTCATCATCACCGCAGCTGCCGTTCGATTCAAGGTTAAGAAAATACGGCATATTCATTGAAGCCAGTTTAAAATTAATGTAGTGAAGAAGGTTAATATCACTGTTTACATTTATACACTCTTTTTTCGGGTCTTTATCCATAATTTCCTCATTCATGTTTAATAAGCACAGCATACATTTTTTAGCTATTTGGTGCAATATTACCTGTTCCAGTATATAAAATTCTTTTAAGTATAATTTCTTTTACAGTTTCTACTCATGTGATACACTTTGATATCTGGAGGATTACAATGGAGAAGTATGTAGAATTAAACACAGAAAGGGGAATTTTAAGGGGTATGTTACATCTACCTGACAGTCCCGAAGGAGGTAAGTCTCCTGGTGTAATTCTATACCATGGATTCAGTGGTAACAGGATAGATGCGGGATTTATGCTTGTCCGTTTCTCTAGACTCCTGGCAGCTCATGGTATTGCGAGTGTGCGTTTTGATTTTCTTGGAAGTGGAGAAAGTGATGGCAGTTTCACTGATATGACTATTTCAGGGGAAATAGATGATGCAGGTTCTATACTGGATTATTTCAGGTCACTTGATATGATTGATGAAAACAGGATTATTGTTCTTGGTTTG
>CBDVAD010000167.1:0-7662 GCA_965371875.1 uncultured bacterium | reverse complement strand
TCCGACCCTTGTTAATGGAGAAATACCAGCCATAGAAGAAATATTTACAATTACTCCTCTTCCTTTTTCCACCATTCCCCGCCCGAAAATACTGGAGGGAAGGAAGGTTCCGTGAAAATTCAGATCCATGATACTTCGAAAATCATCTGATCCAATATCAAAAAAAGTTGTCCTTTTCCCTTTTTCAAGGTCAGTAAGGGTAGTGAAACTCTTTGTTGTTGAGCCTGATGAATGGTTTCCACCGGCCCCATTTATCAGGAAATCGGGTATTCCCCAGAGAGCGGAAACATCATTGTAAACATCCCTCAGTTCCTGTTCATCAAGGACATCGCACTTATAGAACAATGCCTTCCCACCGGAATCACGAATGGCTGCGGCTCTTTTCTCTGCATCAGTATTAATATCAAGGAGAACAGTTCTTACACCACATGATGCAAGACTTTCAGCCATCTCCCCGCAGAGGGTTCCGGCAGCACCGGTAATAACTGCTGTCCTCCCGGTTAGTCCAAAAAGCTTAGTCAGATCCACAACCATTCAATAACTCCAAAAACGCTACTGGTTGTCCAGTACTTTGTTCATCTCTATTTCAGCAGCAAGACTTGCAGCTCGCACGTCTTCGCCTAAAATAGCTGCTACGATTGCACTTCCTGCAGCATCTCTGCATTCACCAACGGGGATTACAGGAGGATTCCATATGGGTGATGCGATTTTGTAACTGTCAATTGAAGCCTGTGTCCATTCAGGAGTAGTATCTCCCTCTTTGAATTCATTACTGTTCCATGCTGAATCGCGTGCTGAAGGAATACCTGCCAGCAAACCTTCAAGAGCAATTTCTTTGCTGGTTGCCCATTGAATAAAGAGCCATGCTGCTTCTTTATTTTTTGAATTTTCATAGATGGAAAGAGCCCAGTTTGATACATGAGGAACTGCACCGGCAGGACCTGCAGGTATTGGCGCATATCCTACTTTACCGGCAATGGCAGATTTTTCAGGGTTTTCATAGTTAGGCTTGAAAACACTTGCATCATAAACCATGGCAGCTTTGCCCTGCATAAAAATAGAAATGCTTTCATACCAGCTGTTACTTGGTGCACTCTTTGGTCCGTAAAGGTTTAGAAGTCGTCCGTAGTATTCAGTAGCCGCAATAGCAGCCTCTGATCCAAGACCGGACTTACCGTTTTCAAGCCATTCACCACCGAATGAATGGAGAAAGTCCACCCATTGAGATGTTGCTGAAGCTTTCTTTCCACGAAGCGTTATACCATAAATATCACCACCTGATCCTTCATAAATGGTTTTAGCGGCAGCTTCGAGTTCTTCCATTGTCTTTGGCACAGAAACTCCATATTTTGTGAAAATTTCCTTGTTGTAAGCCAGAAGTGAAGTCTCAAGAAGTATTGGGATAGTATAATGATTACCCTCTTTTACTCCAGCTCCCAAAGCAGATGAAAAAATATCCTCCAGATCATACTCAGGCCAGAGTAGATTTTCAGATTTCATCATCTCATCCATAGATGCAACCCATCCTGCCTGATGGTACTGAGCAAGGGAGTTCCCCGGCATAAGCATAAAAACATCCACATCAGAGGCACCGGAAACCATCTCAACAGTTCTTTTTGTTCTGAACTGATCTTCAGGATAAATTGCAAGATCCACCTTGATTCCGGTCAAAGCTTCAAACTTAGCAATTTTAGGTTCAATGATATCAACCCATGGATGCTTGTTGGCCATTATTTTAACAGTAGTTCCACTCTGGCTCTGCCAGTCGAAACCCTGAACAGCAGCTGGCTGATCAGTAGCTGCAGTCTCTTTCTTCCCGCCAGCCCACAGGGTGGAAGAGAGAAGCAGAACAATCAGAGCAATGTAAAGAATTTTTTTCATCTTTTCTATCTCCTTGAAAATATATTTACTCAATTTTATACCTGATTATAAAATAACCAAGAGAATAGTTTCGAACGGTGTTATATCATCCTCAATAGTTATTATCCGCTCTAAGTGGTATTTTTCTCAGTTATTCAAATCTGAATTTATTCATTTTTAGTTCGGTACTGCGAGTCTCGCACCTCACTCATTTTTCATTAATAAACTCACTGACCAAAATAAAAAAAACCGGAGATTAATAAAATCTCCGGTTTTTCAATAAACATTATTTCTTCTGCCTCAGCTATCCACCAAGATACGCTTTCTTAACCTCAGGATCTTCCATAAGCTCGGCACCTGTACCCGTTGCTACAATTTCTCCTGTATTAATTACATATCCTCTATGAGCAAACTGAAGTGCTATTCTTGCATTCTGCTCAATCAGAAGGATGGTCATACCGGACTCGTTCATCACCCTCATGGCTTTAAACATATCCTGTACAAGAACAGGCGCAAGGCCCATAGAAGGTTCATCAAGCATAATAAAATCAGCTCCTGACATTAAAGCCCTTCCAACAGCAAGCATCTGCTGCTCACCACCGCTTAAGGATTCACTTCTCTGTTTCCGCCTCTCATACAATCGGGGAAATAGTGAATATACCTGATCATAAGCTTCTTTTGTATCAACACCCTTATCCAATGCATAGGTTGCAATCTCCAGGTTTTCCTTTACAGTCAGGTTACCAAATATATGCCTTCCCTCCGGAACCAGCGCAATTCTTTTTTTACTGACTATTTCATGAGGTGGTGTTTTTAGAATACTCTCCCCGTTATAGAGAATATCTCCTGAAACAACTGTTGGTGCTTCAGGCTTCGGGAGTCTTGCAAGGCTTAGAAGGGTAGTGGTTTTCCCGGCGCCATTGGAACCAATAAGGGTAACAATTTCTCCTTTGTTTACTGTAAAACTAATGCCGTGAAGAGCTTCAATATTGCCGTATCTTACCTTTAAGTCTTTAACCTCAAGCATAGATATCCTCCTCATCCCCAAGGTATGCCTTTATAACCTGTGGATTCTTCTGTATCTCTTCAGGTGTTCCTTCGGCAATTGTTTTTCCAAAGTCAATTACCTTTATATACTGACAGAGGTTCATAATAACTTCCATCTGATGTTCAATCATCCATATGGTAATATCAAAATTATCATGTATCCATCTTATGTGATCTATAAGGTCTACAACATCCGCGCTGCTCAATCCTGCAGCAGGTTCGTCAAGAAGCAAAAGTTTTGGCTCAGCAGCCAGCGCCCTTGCAATTTCAACCCGTCTTTGGATACCATAGGGAAGGTTTTTTGGGAATTCCTGTGCAATATCCTGAAGATCAAAGACCCCTAACAGCTCCATGGACTTATCTTCTATTCGCTTTTCATTTTTAAAATAATTTTTGGTTCTTAGGAAAGGCTCAAAAACTGAATATCCTAAATGATAATGCTGGGATAATCTAATATTATCCAAAACTGTCATATCATGCCACAGCCGAATATTCTGAAATGTCCGGCCTATTCCCAGGGCAGTTACAGTGTGGGGTTTTTTACCATTGATAATTGTACCATCAAAATCTATGGTTCCTTCTGTAGGAGTATAAAACCCACTGACCATATTAAAAATAGTTGTTTTCCCTGCTCCGTTTGGACCAATAAGTCCGTACAGTCCACCCTCTTCAAGATCAACCTGAAGATCGGAAACTGCAGTTAAACCACCAAACCTATGGGTAAGATCTGTTATTTTTACTAGACTCATAGCAGCTCCTTATTTAAACTTATAATATTTCTTAAGCTTCGGGAAAAAATCCGAAAGTTCTTTGTCGCCCATCAATCCTTCCGGTCTGAATTGCATTACAAGAATCAGAATCAGTGGAATAATAACCCATTTAAAAATCTGAAGTGGTCTTAAGAGTTCAAGTAGAATAGTAAATAATATAGCTGAAATTACCGACCCGCTCAATGAACCCATACCGGCAAGATAAACCATAACCAGTCCTTCTGTCGATTTTAAGATCGAGAATGAACCTGGGTTTACATATCCAATAACATGTGCAAACAGGCCGCCTGATATACCGGCAAGACCGGAGGAGAACATGAATGCAACAAGTTTCATATGGTTGGTATCTACACTCATTATTTCTGCAGCAACTTCATCCTGTTTAATTGCAATTATCCCCTTCCCAAATGTAGAGGTAATAAACCTTCGAATAAGAAAAACGGTAAATATTGCGAAAGTAATAACCCAAAAAAGCATGTAAGGAAACTTAAAAATATCTTCCATACCATAGATAACTTTTTTCATTCCCATATAGCCTCTGGATCCACCTACAAAATCCATATTATTCAGGGCTGTAATAATTATAAAATTGACAGCAATTGTAATAATAGCAAGATAGTCATCCCTTGTTTTAAATGAAGGAATAGCTACCAGTAAGCCTGCAATTCCGGCTGCAATTCCCCCGGCGATTATAATTATCGGAAAGAGATATATAGACATGGAAGGAGGTAGAATCGACATTCCTGTTTCTTTATCTACTGTAAACAATATTACAGAAAGCAGAGATGAAACATACGCTCCCACTGCCATAAATCCGGCATGACCACAGGAGAACTCTCCCATATAGCCGTTTACAATAGATAAACTTGTAGCAAATATTATGTTCACACCGATAAACATAATTACCGATTGAACATATAAATCTATCATTTTAAATTGTGCAAGAACCAGTAAGAGAGCAAACAGTATTCCCCCGCCGATTGCTATTGTTTTCTGTTGATAGTTTCCCATTCAGTACTCCTATATTTTTGTGCTTTTAGCCACACCGAAAAATCCGGTAGGCTTAATAACAAGGATGATAAGCAGTATTGTAAAAGCAATAAGGTCTTTAAGGTTTGATGAGAAAAAAGATACAATAAGAATCTCTATAAATCCCAGCATAAAACCACCCAGGAAGGCTCCCTTAATGTCACCAATTCCACCTACAACTGCTGCAATAAATGCCTTCCAGCCTATAATCATACCCATATATGGATCTAATACAGGATAGGACATACCAAAGAGAATACCTGCAACCGCAGCGAGCGAGGAACCAACTATAAAAGTAAATACAACCACTTTGTTAACGGGTATTCCCATAAGGGGTATTCCGAATTTATCGTAAGAGATTGCTCTCATTGCCATTCCAATTTTAGAACGGTTAACAACCGTCTGCAGGAAAATAAAAATAACAATGGCGGTAACGATGACCAGTACTTTCAAATTTGTTATACGTACTCCGCCAAATACAAATACAACCTTATCAATAATTTCCGGAAATTTCCTTGAACTGGCACCAAAAATTGCAAGGTTACCGTTTTCGAGAACAAGACCTACCATAAGGGCTGTAATTACTACATACAGCCTGTGAGCACCTTTTTCACGCAATGGCCGATATGCGACTCTTTCAATAAAAACACCCAGAAGGGATGTAAGAAACATTGTAACCGGAAGAGTAATGGCTAGAATAAGCCAGCCGGTCATACCTGAACCGGAGATAAATTTCAATAAAAACCCAACAAAAACAAAGCCGATATAAGCGGCTACCATAAAAATATCACCATGGGCAAAGTTTATAAGCCTGAGTACTCCATATACAAGACAGTAACCCAGGGCTATCATGGAGTAAAAACTCCCCCATTGCAGAGCATTGATAATATTTTGCAACAACGTTGTTAACACTGTTTCAGCTCCTTAATAATTACAATTGAAAATAAATCGGTCCCGTAAAACGAGACCGATTATTAAAAAGATTTTGATACTTTACTAAAAATTACGGAGCAACTGCCTTTTCAAAGACAAATTCACCGGAATCACTAACCTTTACAATAACAGCTTCTTTAATGGGGTCACCTTCACTATCAAATGCCATAGTTCCTGTAACACCGGCAAAGGATTTAATAGCTTTAATTGATTTCATAAGAGCAACTCTATCAGCAGCAATATCACCTGTAAGTTCTTTCATGCCCTTAAGACCCTGAATCATTACACCGAGAGCATCCCATGACAGAGCACCAACATCATCCGGAATATATCCGTATTCTTTATTATATCTGTCGATAAATGCCTTTGTAGCGCCTTTGGCACCAGCTGCTGCATAATGAGTAATAAAGAAATGACCCTTAACATAATCGCCGCCAAGGGTTACAAGCTCAGCAGAACCCCATGAGTCGGAACCAAGAACTTTTCCTTCCCATCCAAGATCACTTGCCTGAGGAAGTACAAGAGCTACTTTATTGTAATAGATAGGGAGGAACATAAAGTCAGGTTTTGCAGCGATAATCTTTGTAAGCTGAACTGAGAAGTCCTGATCTTTCTGGCCAAAGCTTTCGTACTGAATTACAGAACCTTTTCCATGAAGTTTTTCGAAGGCAGCTGTAAAATACTCAGCAAGTCCCTTTGAATAGTCATTATCCAGATTGTACATAACAGCTGCTGTTTTTGCGCCAAACTGTTCGGTAGCAAAAGCTGCTGCTACAGGACCCTGGAATGGGTCTAAAAATGCAGCTCTGAAAACATATGGTCGGTCCTTTGTTGTAGCAGGGTTTGTTGACCATGGAGAAACCATAGGTGTTCTGTTATCATCTGCAACTTCTCCACCGGGAATTGCCTGTTTTGAAGAGTTAGGACCAATAATACCAATAACTTTATCCTGTTCAATAAGTTTTAAAGCTACGGCTACAGCAGATTCTGCCTTTGATTCATTATCCTGATAGATGAATTCCATCATGTATTTTACGCCGCCGATTTCAAGGCCGCCTGCAGAATTGATATCTTCTTTCATCATCTCTGCGGAAAATTTTGATGCTTCACCAACTTTTGGAATATCACCTGTCATTGGAATATTAAAACCAATTTTGATGACATTTTCCTTTTTGGAACATCCAGTGATAAATACCATTGATACGAGCAGTACAATGATCACGAGAAAAGTAAATTTGTTTTTCATATATAACTCCTATAGTTGAGAAGATTAACCTGATATATGAAATTCTGCAAGCAAAACTTTCTTATTTTATTTGGAGAAAAAGTAATTTCTCCAAATATATTTTAGAGAGAGTTTGTATTTTACTACTAATAATTGTTATTTGTTGTTGCAGTCACATTATTTAATATTTAGGATTATTAAAGGATTTTATTTTTCATTTTTCATTATTAATTTTTCATTATCATTATTAATTATTCCCATCTACTTCCAGCTTTATATCACAGTAGGCAGCAATACGTTCAGCTTTTTCTTTTAGTTCAATACTTACTGTTCTGCCTGTGGTGATATCAATATCAAGGACATCTCCTGAGTTAAGAATAAGTGAAAATTTAACCATTTTTTTTCTTAACCGCTTTATCTTTCCTTCGTTCTCTCTATGAAAATCACCGGTTATTTTAAAGACTTCAGCTTCTTCAAGTTTATAACTTTTTTTTCTGCTTATGAACATAATACCTGAATGGTATTCTATTTTATCTCCGGATTTATCGAAGATCCATTTTTCTTCATAAAGGGACCCGGCAATACATGCCAGCATAATCAGGACTGGTATCCACGCTCTGGTACTTCCTTGTCCTGTCGCTAAAATACCTGCGGCAAGAAGAACCGCAATAAAAAGAAACATAATTCTAAACCAGACTGGCATAACCAGGATTAATGAACCATCCTTCCTCTTTTTTAATATAAAGTTCATATTAAACATTGATTAATCTCCATCTTACTACAGTTATCAGTTATCAG
>CBDVAD010000166.1:0-7699 GCA_965371875.1 uncultured bacterium | reverse complement strand
AGAGAGGAAAAGTACAGAAAATGAAAATATAGAAGTAAGGAAACTAAGGAAAATAGGTTTTCCGCTGTAGTTAATAATAAAGGCAAAGCCCTCCTCTACTGAGCTAAACTCAGAGAGTGAATCGATAGCTCCAAGAGTATGAATACTATAATCAATAACCAGCCCTATTATAATGGCCACAAATATAATACTAAAGGCATCAATACTGATTCCGGCCAGACTGATCAGTCCAAAAGAAAATATCATACTGATAAAACCCGGAATCAGACTTAATAAAGCCATTCTCATCTTTTTATAGAAAATTAAAACCATTATAAAAATCATAAAACTGCCAATAGAAAATGAGAAAATCCAGTTTCTCTTAAGGGAAATCTCCTCAGCTTTGAGTTCACTAACCATTCCATGAACTTTGATAGTCCATCCATCGGGTAATATATTATTAACATGATCAATTAAACTATAGAATTCTGTCAACGTATCTACATTTCTGTAATAGAGAAGACCTTTTACGGAAAAAACACGATAAGAGGCATTTACCAGTGATTCATACTCCAAAGGATCAACACTGGAAGAATAATAAAGGAGGTACTGTTCAATAACAAAGGAACCCATCATATCAGTCTTTAACAGCATATCTCTGTCACCTTCAAAATAGTAACTCAACTGCTTTAGGACTGTTAATAAAGAATAGGAGTAACCAACAACGTGGCTGTTATCCAGCAGATTATGGATTTCTTCCAAAACAAGGAGTGATTCTCTGCTTAAAATACCTCCCTCACCACCTGTATCTATCTCAATGAAATATGGAAGAGTTCCATAAAAGTCATTATTGATAATACTATCAGCTTTTTTTATTGTACTTTCTGAAGGTAACTGCTCTATAGGGTATGGTTCAATTTTAAGATTGGGTAAGAGGAAGAGCCCCCACCCTATTACACCCAGTAATATCATATATATAATTCTGCGCTTTTTTACAATTAAGGAAAAAAAACTCACTTGCGCTTTCTGAAACCGTGGAAGAATATCACGGGAGGGGATCTTAAAATCCAGATATGGAAGCCAAAGGAATACACCAAGATATGTTATAAAAACACTTGCTGATATAACACCGCCTAATAAAAGATGTCCGGATCCATTTATAAATAATAGTGAAAGAAATCCGGTAAGGGTTGAAATTGCAGTGAGCGAAAGGGGAAAAAGCAGTCTCCTTCTTACATAAAATACATCATTTCTTCCGGGAGCATAAAATAGATGATAAAAATAGTGAATAATGTAGTCACTTAAAAGTCCAAGACTAAAAACAGGTATCAGCAGAATCATAGGAGAATTATCAACTCCTATAAATCGAATAAAACTGTAGGAAGCAAAAACTGCAAGAAGGATTAACCCCCATGCTGTAATAATTGCTTTTATATTTCTAAAACTAAGAAAAACTACCATTATAAGTATTAATAATAGTGGTAAAAAAACTAAAATATCATCTGTAAGAAGTATTTCTGTCTTGGCAACAATGGGTGATTTACCAGTATATTCAATAGAGAGTTCGGAATATTTATCCCGTAGTTTCATTAAGGAGCTGTCCATATCTGCCGGAGAGACCTTATAACCAAAATAAATATAAAAGAGAAGAGAGTCCACTGAACTGTTTATATAGGGTTTCAACTCAGGGTGCTCATCTATAGCCTTAGCTAACACATTAAAAAAAACCACTGTTCTTTCCGATTTGTCAGGAATAATGGGGCTTATATATATTTCAAACTCATCACTTCTTACAGTATTGGCATTTAAAATTGAATCCACCTGAGTGACACCTGTAATATCCATAAAATCATTATTGAGATTCTCAAGAATAGTTACAGTTCCCTCGTTAAAGAAAGAGATTCCACTATCATCCAGATCGACAGTAACAATTACAACATTTCGTTGAGGAATCAGCAGCTGGCTGTCTGCCTCCTGATAAGGTTTTACAATATTGCCTGTGTCGTCAGGGATCAGAAAAAATGCAAGAAGTGCAAGCATTAATACTATAGAAACAAACAGAAATTTCTTCAAATATTTATCCTCAACCATGTAATTAGTAGATATTAATAACACATTGTTTTTGGAATTTCAACTTCCAGAGCTATGATCAATGATCTCCATAGCAGCCTTAATACCATCAGTACCGCTGGAAATTATCCCTCCTGCATAACCGCTGCCTTCCCCGGATACATACAAATTGGAAAATCCCTCACACAATCCTCCAGCACCTCGTATAACCTGAATTGGGGCAGATGTTTTACTTTCAAGACCCATAATCATCCCTTCATCGAAGCCCTTAAGTTTGCGTGTAAATACTTTAAGCCCCTCTCTTAGAGACTCAGTAATACTGCCCGGCAGCATTTCCCAGAGAGGTGAAGGAGTAAGCTCCAGAGGATAACTGGTTCCGGAAACAGAAGGAACTGAAGGAGATGCTGATAATTCTAAAAATTCCTTTATAGTACAGGCTGGTGCACTGTATCCATCTGAATAAAAACTCCGTTCAAGATCCTCTGTCCACTTCAGAGCTTCTACTGCAGAGACATCTCTACCAAGCATTTTCTCAAGATTAACAGCTGCAACCAATGCGGAATTGGCGAATTCACCATTCCTCGCATAATTACTCATCCCATTAACAATATTAGTGTCCTTATAGGCAGTTGCCGGCACAATTATTCCACCTGGACACATACAAAAAGTATATACAGGCAATAGACCGTCAATATTTGAAGTAAGCCGGTATTCAGCAGCCTTAACGCCATCTAAAAAAGATACTCCCCACTGGGCTTTGTTGATAAGTTCCTGACGATGTTCAACACGCGCTCCCAGAGCATAGTTTTTAACACGAAAACCTACACCATGGCGCATAAGCATTCGATATGTTTCATAGGAAGAATGGCCGGATGCTGCAATCAGGAAATCAGCCTGATATTCCTTATCAGCAGTTTTTACAGATTTTATGATGCCATTCTTTACAATCAGATCATCTACTAAACTCTCAAACTCTATCCTGCCCCCATCTTCTACAAATTCATGACGGAGATTTTTGACTATTATACGTAGATTATCACTCCCAAGATGGGGATGAGCGAGGTATTTTATCTCCTTCGGAGCTCCTGCTCTAATATAGGCATCCATAATAAATGCCCGCTCTTTCGAAATATGTTTAGATCTTGATGTTAACTTTCCGTCAGAAAAGGTCCCGGCGCCACCCTCACCAAAAGCATAATTGGCATTGGCATCAAATATCCCTGTCTGCTCAAACCGGGTGATTCTCCTTTTTCTGTTATCAACATCTGCACCACGTTCAATTACAGTTACATGAAACCCTGCTTTTTGTAAAAAAAGAGCCGAAAACATTCCGGCAGGACCGCTTCCAATTATAACAACCTTTTCTTTACGCTTTTTATAGGGAACAGAAAACTCCTTCTGTGGAATAAAAGAATCTCCCTTTAAGTTTTCAGAAAAGACCCTTACGTGAAGTAACCAATAAATATTACCCTTTTTCCGGGCATCAAGGCTCTTTTTAAGAATCTCAAAAGAAAAATCACTAAGGTTTATTTTTTTCGAGATAAGTCCCCGAAGTTCATTCCTGGAGTAGTCAGTTGCCAGTTTCAGGGAAAGATCTTTATAATTCATAAAATGTATTATAGTGGTATGGATCAAATTATGAAAGGAAGATGTTTTTTGAAAAACAGGTAAAAAAATAGAGTTACAGGTAATAACTACTAGACAAAGTTATGAATATTTTGTTATTCTGACTGGTTTTCAAGAAAAGAAATAGGTTGTCCTGCCTTTTCTAATATTGATACCAAAAAATTATTTAATATAGGAGATTGAACTATGAGAAGAAAAATTTTTATTGGAATGATTATTGCATTTTTGGCAATTACATTTTCCTGCAGCCAGCCCGAGGCGGATGGAACTGTTACCGTTGTTGTTACAGGAACAACTAGCGGAGAAACATATTCAGCAATAACTAATAACGGTATTGTCGGCGCTTTCAGTGATAATGTTACCGCATCAGGAGGAAGTGTTACCCTTACATTCTATGCCATTGAGAATATAGGAACCCCCGGTTCACCGGAACAGGTTTTCACCGGCGGCACTATAACAGCTTTTACAGTGCAGGATATGAGCACCGCTGATTCATACACCGGTACAGTAACTATCGATGGAGACATGACAGTTACAGTTTCCCGTTCCAGTTTCTAAATCAGGATTTAATAAATAGTATAAAAAGAGGAGTGACAGTTTTTTTCTGTCACTCCTTATTTCCCAGGCTTTTATTACTCAATCACTATCGGGAACTGTTTTTCTACACTGACCTGCTTGTTCCAATTACTATCTCAACAGGTAGGCCAAACAGTTTTTTTATCTCTTTATGCTGTATCTTAAAAGAGGCGTCTTTAATTGACTGTTCAACATAGATAGGTCTGCAATCGGCATATTTTGGAAATTTTCTGTGCGTCCATTCATATAATTTTACCATTCCGGAAGACCCGTTCCCTTTTGACATGCTGACAATTCCAAGCCTTCCCATTGGTTTTAGAATGCGTCTTATTTCATTAAGAATGATAGGAATTTCAGGTGTATCAAAAAGCTCAAGGGTAAAACTCATAAAAACTGCATCGAATATACTATCCTGATATGGTAGACTTACTGCATCTCCACAAGTAAGTTCAACTCTGTTCAAAATATCAGCCTTTCTAAGTCTTTTTTCTGCCACCTTCAGCATCCCGGGAGAAATATCTATACCATAGATTTTGCCGGTTTCTCCTGCTAATTTTGCCATCTGTTTGAGAGACTGACCGGTTCCAAACCCTATCTCCAAAACCACTTCACCAGCCTTAATATTCAAGTGCTTTAAAGCCATATCTTTGTACTTTGCCTCGGAAGTTCCTGCAAAGAGATCATACGTTCTACTCATTCTGCTATAAGCTTTTTCTGCTTCTTCTTTACTTCTATATACTCTTGATATTTTTTCTGGATAGTTATCTGATTTCACTTGGTTTCCCCTATACCATAAAAAGTCCAATATCAGTGCCCGATTCTAAATTTTATCAATTAATTGGAATCTATTCAACCTTCCAAATTTAAATCAATCACACTATTACCTTCCCAAATTCAAGAAGTCCCATGGCAATATTCCTGGTTGTTTTACTGCCTCTTTTAGAATGATTATTTGTTGTTAAATGTTGTTTTTTGTTGATTTTATAGTGTTTTTATGTATTTCCTCTTGACAAATCGATAAATCACCTATAACATCAGGTACAAAACCAACATAAACTTTTCAAAGGAGTGAATTATGAAGAGAACAAACATGCTTGGTATCAGCATAATGTTATTAGTGATATCATTGATATCTTTTTCATGTGCCGGAACCCAGGTAACGAAGAATGAGGATATTTCGGTCGTGCAGGAAGATATAATTACATATCTTACTACAAAAGAAGGGGCCATGCCCCAGATGATGGATACCAGCAATGTGATTGCTGCTGTACTCGATTCCCATGAACAATGGGACGGATCAACAGTTCATTTCAGGTGGGGCGATCTGTCAGGAGCTCCTCTCTATGTTGTTTCCCTTTTTCCGGATCTTGGAATTATAAAAAAAGGTAAGGATATTTCCAAAGAAGAACTTACAGGTTTTATAGAAAGTAACTATAGTTTGTTTGAAGATCCACGTGTTTGTATTGGAACATGGTTCAATGGTGATGATGGAAATACTTATATCGATATTAATGTGGTAATGGCTGATATGGATAAAGCCCTTGAGCTGGGGAAAAAATTCAATCAAATAGCGATATTTAGTCTGGAAACTTTTGAAGAAACTCCTACAGGGGGTGATGGAAAACCAATCGAAAACCTGCCAGCACCAGCAGACAGACTTCCCGAGTTTAAATAATGATATTTACTTCCGAAGTTTCAGGGAAATATACAGGCATTTCCGGGGGAAATAATCCTTTAGTGGGTATTCATATTTCCGGTAAAAGAACATTACTCAAATGGTTCTACTGTAAATCTCCAAAACTATTGGAAGAAATCAGAAGCAGTATATCAGAAGGTTATGAAGTAACTGCCCGGATCATTAGTGATCAGGATGGCAAAAGAAATTACATAACAGGGATTAAATTAAAAGTAAACCTTTGATTTGATCCATAGAATCAATAAATAACATTTTATTGTTATAGAATAAATTGTTATAGTATTATTAATTAAGGAGATGTGTATGAAAATCAGAATTACTTTAATTATTGGAATGATCCTCGTGGCAGGATTACTATTTGCAGGAGGAGAGACTGAGGCAAAAGAAACAATCGGGTCTTCCAGTCCTATGGTCGGTATGGTAACAGATGTTGGAGGTCTGGGCGATGGCTCCTTTAACGACGGTTGTTACGCAGGAATGAAACAAGCAGAAGATGAGGGGATGGCAAGGGTAATTGTAGTTGAATCAAAACAGATGACCGACTATGTTCCCAATCTCTCAGGCCTGGGTGAAGACGGCGCTAGTCTTGTTTTTGCTGTTGGATTTCTTATGGCTGATGCAGTAATAGAAGCTGCAACACAAAACCCTGATACTATGTATGCTGGTATAGATCTCTGGTTCGATCCGTCTACAGCTCCTGCAAACCTTAGGGGTATAACATGGAAAGAACAGGAAGCAGGATACCTTGCCGGTGTCGTAGCAGGATTGATGACTAAAAAATATGCATCCGCCACCGACAAACTAAACGATGCCAACGTAATAGGAGCGGTTCTGGGAATGGATATTCCCCCGGTTGAACGATACTTCGTAGGTTATTATATGGGAGCGAAATCAGTTAATCCTGATGTCGAAGTTATATCTGTAGTTACCGGTACTTTTGCAGATCAGGCAAAAGGAAAGGAAGCCACCTACGCTATGGTTGAAACAGGGGCTGATATAGTTATTGGTATTGCAGGACTCACTGGTCTTGGAATGATTAATGCAGCCCAGGAGAAAGGTATTCTTGCTATCGGAGCAGATATTGATCAGAACGGTTTAGCACCTGACACAGTACTTACCTCCGCTCTAAAAGGAACCACTACAGCTACATACCTTACAATTAAAGACCTTAGTGAAGGTAATTTTCAGGGAGGCAGCAACGGTGTTTACGGCCTGAAAGAGGGTGCTATCGATATCGCCCCCTTCCATGGATTTGATTCGATTGTACCTGCAGAAGTAAAAGATGCATTGGAAGAGGCAAAGAGAAAAATTATATCCGGTGAGATTGTTGTTCCTTCAACCCGGGTAGAAGCCGGATTATAAGTAAACAATTCTATATTAACTTATAATGAAGGGAAATAGAGGGATGAACAGGAAAATATTTTCTTGTCATCCCTTTTTAATTAGGATTATATAATGAAAATAAAACGATCAATAGAACATGCTTCAGAGTTCATTAAAAATAATTTAGAACAAATTCCTGAGACAGCATTAATTCTTGGTTCCGGCCTGGGACACTTATCAGATGATATAAAAAATCAGATAAAAATAGCATATAGTGATATTCCCGATTTTCCAATCTCAACAGCACCAGGTCATGCCGGGTGCCTGACTATTGGAGAACTGGAAGGGAAACAGGTTATTGTTATGAACGGGCGGTTTCATCTGTACGAAGGGTATGACATGGAAAGTATTGCTTTTCCTATTCGTGTT
>CBDVAD010000165.1:0-7700 GCA_965371875.1 uncultured bacterium | reverse complement strand
CCTTAAACCATTTATGAACGAACAGCCACCTCCTTTTTAGCAAAATTCATTGTATTTGATAACTCAATGAAAGGAAAAATCGAGTCACTTGATAAAAAATTCTTTTCAGTCAATGTAAAAGGAAGGATTATAAAAGCAGCCAGAACAAAAAAAACAGATTTGATAACTGGCGATAATGTAAGCCTCTTTTTCAGACCAAATGATAGTTCTCTGATTCCTGAAGAAAAGGATAACTCACTTCCTGTATCTGTAAACTATTCCAATTTCCAGGGTGGCAGCACCCGGTATTCTGTTACATCAGGGGAAATTGAGTTAAGTATAGAGATGCCGGGCAAAAACAGCAAACTGGAAAAGTATGAATTTATAAAAATCCAGCCTGAAAATCTGATAGTTGAAAGAGATGAAGCATGAGTAAAAAAGAGATATTAAAACATATACGCTGTGGTAAAGGTGACATTGCCCCTTATGTAATAATTCCAGGGGATCCCGGAAGAGTCGGTCGAATAGTCGCCCAGATGGATTCCGCAGAACTTCTGGCTGAAAATCGGGAGTATATTGTTTATACAGGGGAATATAATGGTACTCCAATTACAGTTTGTTCCTCTGGAATCGGAGGCCCTGCAGCATCTATTGCAATAGAAGAATTGATAAAACTTGGGGCTAAAGTATTTATAAGAGTTGGGTCGGCAGGAGGAAGGCAGCCAGATACACCAATAGGCACACCAATTGTAATAACAGCTGCCTTCAGAGGAGAGGGGACATCAAAAGCTTATCTTCCAGTCGAATTCCCTGCTGCTGCCAGTCTTGATGTAACAAACGCACTTGTTAAGGCTCTTGAAAATGAAAACGAGTATTACCAGGCAGGTCTTGGCTTTACCCGGGATGCCTATTATGTTCAGGACAATGAGCTTAATAAACTGCTGACGTCCTGTGGAGTTAAAGCCGCTGAACAGGAAGCGGCAATTCTATTTATCATTGGATCTGTAAGAGGAGTAAAAACCGGTGCAATTGTATCCAGCGATTCCAATATCTGGCTGGAAAATCAGCCGACTCTTGAGGAAAAAGAAAAAGCATTCATGAAGGGTGAGAAAAAAACAATTCGGGCAGCACTGGATGCCGCAAAGATCCTGTATGATCAGGGAGCTCATCAATTTTGAGTCCCATTACAGAAAAAATAGTTATCAACTCCGAAAGACTGACTTCAATTCTGGTTGATCTCTGCAGGATTCCAAGCCCATCAGGACAGGAAGATAAGATAGCCAATTATATCCATGACTATGCTGCTAAATTTAGACTCGAAGTAAAGGAAGACAAGGCAGGGATAAAACTCGACAGCAAATGCGGTAACCTGACAATTAAAATACCCGGAGATAAACGAGAAGCTATTTTCCTTTCATCCCATATGGATACAGTGGGAGTACCTGAAGTAGATAAAATCCCTGTAGTTTTAAGTGAAGGGAATGTTAAAACTGATGGAAGTTCAATTCTTGGCGGAGATGATAAAGCAGGGATTGCTGCTGCTCTGGAGATAATGACTTTATGTATAACAAATCCCGGAATGAACAGACCCCTTGAACTGATTTTTACTATAAAAGAAGAACAGGGAGCGCTGGGTTCCGGTTTCTTTGATCCAACCGGAATAAAAGCAGTTACAGGATTCAATCTTGATGGAGAAACTCCTCCATACACTGTCATCTGCAAAGCACCATATAAAACCAGATACAGATGTGTAGTAAAAGGTAAAGCTGCGCACGCAGCAGTAAATCCTGAAGATGGTATAAATGCGGTACAAATTGCAGGAAGAATTGTTTCGGCCTTACCTACAGGAAGAATTGATGAAATATCAACTGCAAATATCAGCAGGATCTCCGGTGGCGGACCTACCAATGTAGTTCCGGACAATACTATTATTGAAGGAGAAGCAAGGAGCTTTGAAAAGGATACCCTTGATGTTCTGAAAAAAGAAATCGAACAGATATGCAGTAAAGAAACTCTTAACACAGAGGGAAGTACAGAAGTCTGTTGGGAAGATCTATATGACGGATATATTATTGATCGCAAAGAAACAAGCAGTCAATTATTTGGAGAAGCCTGCAGGGTAATGGGAAAAGAACCTGTTTTTCTCTTATCACCTGGTGGCGGAGACAGTAATCAGTTTAATAACAAAGGTATGAGAAATCTTGTATTCGGACTGGGAATGCACAATATTCACAGTACAGATGAATACCTGGTACTGAATGAATATTTTGAGGCAGTAAATCTTCTAAAAGAAATTGTATTTTAAACAGGATCAACTACATCATAGAAGATAACATAATATTTACGTTTACCCGGGGATATTTCAATGCTGGTTGATACATTATTTATTAATGCACAAATCTACAATGTATTTGTAAAAGAATGGAATACTACTAATGTTGCTGTGCTTAACGGGACAATCCTGTATGTGGGTGACACAGAAGAAGTAAATATCTCAGCAAAAACAATAATTGATTGTAATAATAAGCCTCTTATACCTGGGCTAATTGATATCCACCTCCATATTGAAAGCTCCCTTTGTACCCCGGCTACTTTTGCTGCAGCAGTTCTGCCCCACGGAGTAATGACTGTTGTATCAGAACCTCATGAGATAGCCAATGTTTTTGGGTTGTCAGGTGTAGAGGAAATGATCAGGGCTTCGAAAGAAGCTGTAATTGATATATTCTACGGTGTTCCCAGCTCAGTACCATCCACCAGTATAAATCTGGAAACAACTGGAGGAACAATTGATCTTAAGGAACTGGAAGAGCTGGTAAACAAGTATCCTGAGATAATCTGTCTTGGGGAAGTAATGAACTACAGAGGCCTTATAAGTGATTTTCCCAATATAGTAACAGGGGAGAAGGATTGTAAAACCCTGAAACTGATAAATTATATGCAGAAACAGGTTCCACTTGCTGCTATAGAGGGCCACTGCCCTTCTGTCCGGGACCTGGAACTGGCTAAACTGCTCTTCCTTGGAATTGATTCCGATCATTGCCTGCAGGATATCGAGGGGATGCGTCAGCGCTTTGCCAATGGAATGTTTGTAGAGCTCCAGGAAAAGTCTGTAAGTCCGGAAATTATTGAATATCTGCAAAGCCATGATGTTGAAGGACTGTACAGTTTTGTCACTGATGATGTGCCGCCTGATATTCTTCAGGATAAAGGACATTTGGACTATGTGGTAAGAAAAGCTTTGAAGCATGGCCTTTCCCTGGAGAAAGCAATTATCGCAACCAGTCTGGCTCCTGCAAAGAGAATGGGCTTCCATGATCGGGGAATCATCGCCCCGGGGAAGATCGCAGACTTTATCCTGCTCCAGGATCTTTCACCTGACTTCAAAATTCTTTCAGTTTACAAGCGGGGAGTCTTGTTTAATTCAGAGATCAGGCACAAGACCGTTCACAAATTCGATCCCAAATTCCTTGATAGTTTTAATTTACCAGTCATTTCCATTTCAGATACAATGTATACCCTCAAAGTCGATCCAAAGTTTGCGGACAGGAGTACTGTCAAATGCCGTGTTATGCGAAAAAACAGCAAAAATACCTACACTGAATCCTTGACCCGTTCTCTCCCTGTTTCTAAAGGAACCATCAACTGGTCCAGCCCTGATGCAGATGTTAACCTCGCCGTTGTAATAGATAGATATTCCGGTGATGCACATACTGCTCAAGGCCTTATAGACGGTGTCCGGCTTCATAATGGAGCTTTCTGTACCAGCCATGCTCATGATCACCATAATATTCTTCTTGTCGGTGACAACATAATAGATATGAAAGAAGCTCTCAGCTGGGTTATAGAGCACAAAGGGGGGATGTGCACAGTTTCGAGGGGGGAAATAATAGCTTCAGTACCTCTGCCGGTTGGGGGCATTCTTTCAGAAGCACCAATGAAAGAACTTTCAAAAGATGTTTACTCTATACAGCAGTCACTTGGAACTCTTGGAATAGACCATGCAAACCCAATCATGTCCATGTGCACACTGACACTCCCTGTAAGCCCTGAACTCAAAATTACTGACAAGGGACTTATAGATGTCGTGAAATCCAAAGTTGTATCACTATTCGTAGAGTAACGGGAAGAAAATAAAGTACAAAATGCAGGGCTGGAAAGAAGAAAAATAGTATCATATAATGAAGGCAGCTAATCAATGATTGAGGAATATAACATGAAAAATATAATTATTACGGTAGCTGCAATCCTGATGATTACTATCCTTTCCGGATGTGGTGAATCATTTCAACGATCTGTAAAAACATTCAAATCCGAGTATGCAGGCGGTCTGGAGAGGCGAATTGAGGTCTATTCTGCGACTGGTGAGCTTCTTAAAACCTACGAAGGGAAACTGGATATAGAAGCAAACGAATACGGAAACAAAGTACTCTTTGACATGGATGGAAAACGAACCATCATTTACAATGCTACTGTTATTGTAGAAGAAAAATAGCAACTCTGATCTCAAAATTTCAGACAATACTTGATTTAGTTACAAAATAGTTATACTCTATAACTATAAAGAGGCAATTATGGCAAGTATTACAGTAAGAAATATACCCGAGAACGTTTTCTCCAAAATAAAGCAATTATCCACTCTGGAGAGAAGATCTATTAATAATGAAATATTAATAGTTCTGGAAAGTGGCCTGGCCTATGAAGCTGACAGTAATCATAAAACCAGTAAAGAAACTATTCCAAAAGAATTACAACTAAGAATTTGGGAAGATTTATCAGGGAAATGGGAAGACGACAGGACGACAGAACAAATCAAAGAGGACATCATAAACAGCAGAACATTAGGCAGAGATATTAATCTATGATAGTTTTTGATACTGATACCTGTATTGAAATTTTACGTGGAAATAAAACAGTTATTGAAAAAAGAAAAGAGTATGAAGGCATAATAGGTATTTCCTTTATGTCAGTTGCTGAACTTTTTTATGGAGCTGAAAAATCCGGCAATTACTCAAAAAATAATACTCTCATTGAAGAATTCCTGTTTACCTTAGAAATTATTAACTCAAGCATGGAGATTATGAAGAAGTTTGGACAAATAAAAAGGAAACAGGAAATACAGGGCTTTGCAGTTTCTGATGCTGATTTGTTCATCGCCGCTACCACAATCTGCAGCGGCGATAAACTTATCACGGGGAATTTAAAACACTTTATCAGAATAGAAGAATTATCCATTGAAGACTGGATAAGATAATTTTCAGTCTATCTACCAATCCAGCAGTTTCTGCTCACCTTCAAGGGCCTTTATATCAGTAAGATCCTGCCCTGCTTCAATAACACCTTTATACTCTCCGTTTTCATCATAGATTGGAAAATATCTGATATGAAGAAAGCGTCCATTCATCGTAAAATAGAACTCTGCTTCATCTTTTTCTTTATTTCGAAAACTATCGATAATCTTCTGTACTATATGTGCACTCTTTGGGGGATGACAATTCTGTACAGTTCTGCCAATTATTCCCGGACTCCTGGGAAACATTCTTTCTTTTCCCTGGGAATAATAGAGAACCCGGTCATTTTCATCGACGTAACTTATATCCAGAGGTAAAACTTTAAGCATCATGTTTAGTTGTTTACCTGTCAAACTACCAACATCAAGAGGAATCTGTCCAGCTTCTTCTCTACTGCTGTCTTCTGTATCAGAACTATTAACCTGCCCGGATAATGGTTCCTCACCTCTTGCCTTTCTGGCTTCTGCAGCTATCTTCGCAAAATCCGGTATTCCAGTTTTAACAACATTCGGGTCCCACAGATTACCGGGTTTTATCCAGGCATAACCTATATCACCCTCACCTCTTCGTATCTGTTTCCATGAGTCTTCCGGAAGCTTCCTCATTGCTGTAGGAAACAGAATCTTTTCTTCCATAAAGATCATGCCAGTAAGAGCTTTAACCAGTTTAGCTACATGGCTTTTTAATGCATTCATATCATTTGATGTAAAAGCAGCATCTATCTCTTTAAACATTACCCTTATTTCATCCTGCTTACCCCACATTACCCTGGAAGGCCCTGTAAAATTCACAGCTTCGAGAAATGGAAACAGCTGATTCTCTTTTCTCTGATAATGGATTTCCACTTCCTTTAATTCTGTCAATACAGCTTCGAAAGCTACTTTGTCTCCACCCTTAACAACTTTCTTTAAATCCTTTTTAATTCTCTTAATCAGAGTCCTTAGATGCTTATTTTCAGCCTTATAGGTATGAACAGGATGTCCCGGTAATGCCTTTCCTGTTTTCTGCTTTTCAAGAGTATCTTCAAACACCTTTACATGAACATCACAGAGTGACTGAACATGTTCAACAGGAACACCTTCATCGATAAGAGACTGCTCCATAGAGGCAATTTCCTCGGGACTTACATTTTTAATTATATCTTTAAACTGTTTTTGTACATCTTTAATATTAGACCCTTCATGAAGGTTGGTTACTATCTCTTTTAAAATCTTCTGTTTTTCCTCATTATTTCTTATCATTTCACTCATGCTAAGTCTCCTTGACTGAAAGATACTAATAAAACAAGGCATAGTCTGTAACCAATGTTACAATAATAAGAAGTAGATATTTTTTTTATTGTTTACCATTGTCTATTGACTTGTACATATTACAGTACTATCTTATATAGGGTAGGGGGGTATGGTATACCACCACGGAGGAATAATGTCTGACTTTACAACAAAACAGAACTTTAAGATCCAAAAACCTGTTAACCGTATATTACTAAAGAAAATTACAGTACAAATTGAAAATATTCAGGGAGTTGACAGTACCTGCATATCGGATGATTCTATCTGTGTAGATTATTACCCCCAATTAGTTGACAACGATATACTAATCAACCTTATTGAAGATGAAGGTCTTTTAATAGATAAATCAACACCTGAAAATTTAAGAGGAATCAGAAAATTTCTAAAAAAACTGGAACTAAGCAATAAAAAGAGTTTTGGGACAGAGCAGCTGGATTGCTGTAAACTGAATCAAAAAAATAAGTAGTAGTTTCATTTCTGAATCAGTAATTCTAAAGAATATTGCTTTACAAAACTGATAACTGCATCTCTATCAAACTTCTGCAGCTGTCTTGATAAATCCTCCACCGGCAACATAATCGTCTTCATAAAATACAACAGCCTGGCCAGGAGTAACAGCACTTTGCGGCTTGTCAAAAGAAACAAGCCACTCATTATCTTTCAGTGCACTTATCATAGCCTGTTCACCAGCTGATCCATATCTTATTCTTGTTGTAAAACTAAGGGGTTTATCCGGTTTATTATACTTAATCCAGTTCATATCGTAAGCAATTAAACTATTCTTAAGAAGATCCTCTCTGCTCCCAACTATAATACGATTTTCTTCGGCATCTATCTTTGTGACGTAGAGAGGTTCGGAAGAGCTTATCCCTAACCCTTTTCTCTGACCAATTGTATAGGAAATGATACCACTATGCCGGCCAAGTATTTTACCACTTCCATCGACAATATCTCCTTTCGGTGGGAGATTCTCAAAAAGATCTTTGTAATCTCCGGAAAAAAAGTCCTGGCTTTCTTCTTTATCAGAAGTAGGCAGCTTATACTTTGCAGCAATCTCCCGCACCTCTGATTTTGTTAATTCACCCAGAGGGAACATCACCCTGGACAACTGATTCTGAGTTAATTGAGAAAGGAAATAAGA
>CBDVAD010000164.1:0-7762 GCA_965371875.1 uncultured bacterium | reverse complement strand
ATTAATCATCTCGATAATAGTCACAAACTCAGGATCACTAAAATTACTAATTCCGGTCTTAAATCCCTCTATACCTTCCTTGCCATAGAAATTCGTCGCAAGGCTCCTCCGGAGCCATTCAGAACCATAAGAGGGCGTATTCCCCCAAATGATTGGAGTAATACCGGAACTTTTCAGTTTTGCACATGCACTAAGAAAATCACTCCAATCTACAGGGGGGTGATCTGCATTCAAACCAGCTTTTTCAAACAAAGCCTTATTGTAGTACCAGCCTAATCCCTGCACCGTTAACGGAACAAGTTTTATACCTCCATTGAAATCATTATCAGTTGTACAGGAGAGCCAAACATCCTCTGATATATCATCTCTCCATTCTTCAATGTATGAATCCAGGGACACAAGATAATCTGCAAATACCCACATTTTCGGGTCAACTGCACCCATAGCTACATCAGGTCCTGATCCGGAAGCAACAGCAGCTCTAAGTATATCATAGTATTCATCATGTGGTTGAGCAACATGTTCGATAATAACATTTGGGTGTTCTTTAATAAAAAGATCATCGATAGCTTTCATGGCACTACCCATCTTCTCTTCACCATACTTATAGTCCCACACTACCAGCGTTACAACTCCCTCCACTTCCTTTTCTTTATTACCTGCTGAGAACACATATCCTGGAATTATAATCAACAGCATAAGGACAATCAGCACTTTAACTTTTATCATATGAAACCTCCAAAAAGATATCTTAAACCAGACAACGTCCAGCTTTAAAACAATAGCTACTTAAGCAAAAACATACCAATTTACTATACGACATGATCATTCATTGTAGTTGTTTCCTGTTTACACACAAACATACACACATATTGAATGTTTATATTGTGCATATTTAGTATATTTTTGTCAATATATTTGTTAGTTTTCTGATATTTTTTTCTATTATTCTTACAATATAAACATTTGGGTTACTGTATACTCCTTGAAATAATATAAAAGAGAGGGTAATGTTAATAAAATGGATCTCTGAATATGAAGGATATAACATGGACAAAAGAAGCAATCGTATAAAGAGAATACTAACCTTCCTCCGCAATCAGGGTGAAGTCTCTGTCAAGGAGCTTGCAAAATACCTGTTGACTTCTGAAATGACCATCAGAAGGGACCTAACTTATCTAGAAGAAGAAAAGATTGTCAGAAGGATCCACGGAGGTGCAGTATTAAACAGCTCCTATCTTATTAATACAGATATTCATTACCTCTTCGGAGAAGAAATCGAGAAAAGTATTGAACAAAAGAACCTGATAGGTCATACATCATCCTTATTGATAAAAAATGATGAAACTATTGGGTTTGATATCGGTACCACCATTCCCTTTATTGCAAGGAATTTGAACAGAGACATCAGTATAACAGCTGCATGCACTACTTTTGAGTGTGCAATAGAGTTATACAACAAGAAGAACATAAACCTCCTTATTACCGGTGGATTTCTGCACCGGGATTCAGATGTATTTCGAAGTGAAGAAGGTGTGCAAATTTTAAAGAAAACCCGTATGGACAAAGCATTTATATCCGCTGGTGGAATCGATGCTGACCTTGGCTTGACTTGTTACCATGATTTTCATATAGAAATAAAAAAACTACTCATGGAATCCTGCAAACAAATTATACTGATAGCAGATTCGAGTAAATTTGGACATGTCAAACCTTCCTATTTTGCAGATCTCTCCGATATCGATACACTGATTACCGATAAAGGTATTCCGGATACTTACAGAAAACTATCAGTAGATCTGGGAATAGAGTTGATTATTGCCGGGGAGTAATATTCAATTTCTGAATTAATTTTTACTATTGTATACTTATGCAAAAGAGCCCGATCCCACACTCTAAAGGCATATACTCTTTTACAATCCAAAGAGTTCTGCCATGTTCTTTCCTAAAACACATTGTCTGTCTTCCTCTGGAAAATCTTCAAGAATGGCTTTCATCTTCGCTACTTCTGCATGCATCAGAGCAAAGGGAGTGTCGCTTCCAAAACAAACCCGTTTGGCACCGAGGACCTTTATTGCTTTCAGCACAGCTACATCCCTTACCGCACTGGCAATCAGGGTCATGTTTGGACACTCCCGGGCAAATTCTATTGCTGCATTGCTCAAATCGGCAAATGCAGCACCACCCATATGGACTACAAGGATTCGGAGTTCCGGAAATCTCTTTGCTATCTTGGCAGCACGGAATGGATGAGTATGTTCATAGGCATCCCCACCAATATGGAAGGCGAGAATACCCCTTAATTTAACAATCTCTTCAATCACCGGCAGTGCAAGGTCAGGATCATCTATGTAGAAAGAATTCTGAGCACCATTTAGCTTCACACCAGGAAACCCGTATTCAAGAATAGATCTCCTTACAGCATTTCTTGCATTTTCAATACCAAGATTAGGATCGGCCCATCCAAACCCCACAATTCTCTCAGGATACTTTTGCTGAGCTTCATATACATACTGGTTAGACTTATCAATTTCCCGAAGGTAGGGGGGTTGTAACCAGACAAGAGCTTTATCGACACCAGCCCTATCCATCCTTTGAATCAGCTCATCATGAGTAATACTATTTCCACCTTCCGGAGTTGGAGAGATGTGACAATCGGCATCTAATATCATCTGAAACCTCCTTCAATATTTCTTGCTTTTGTATCTTCTATAAAACTCACAAAATAGTTCAATTATCTACAAGTCTTTCGATTCAACCAGACAGTTCCTGCTGAAACTTCCTTTGATTTCCTGATCGTTTCCCCTTATAATGAATCCCTTTGCCGGGAGAATATCTCCATCCACCATTTTGTAATTAATTATTCCAAAGTTCACAATAATAGAAGTTCCATTTGCATAGCTCGTCATCTGCACACTATAGTCATCACTCAAAACCTTGTGCTCTACAAGTTCAACAGTGGCCGTCTCCCGATGTAAACTCGATATAATTTCATACGTGGTAATGAACAGAGGTTTCATTGTCGGCCAATGCTCTGTTGTAATAACCCAATAAGAGGGATTCCCCTGAATCAGATCAGCAAGGAAATGATCTACATGATCTTCCCGGCCATACGGCATTCCGTGCTGCCAATGGCAAACTACAGCATCATGATAGACTAAAGGGAATAACGGGATCCGAACACCAAAGTCATATGCAATTACCGGATTATAGAAACCTACGGATTCACCCGGAAGCCCTTCAAAATAATCACTCTCAAGAACAGCCCAATCGTTACCGAATTCAGCACCAACCACAAGCCCCCTGTCTCTAAGAGATTTTAACAAATGCTTACGATTTGCTACATCCTGCTCCCTTGTCATTGGATGATCCAGACTATAACACTCAATAGGAGGATTCGCTGCTATTGTATCGAGATAATGTGCATTTGGCTCCAATTCTCTTTGAATCAAGTCTAAATTATAATCAGCAAACTCAATGGCTTTGCTTGAACAAGTTATGACAACAGGACCTCCTGCCCACATACCTCCTTCAACAGGACTCCCGTCACTGTTTCTCGTAACAACCCTCTCAACCTCTGTTATTAGAGGAGAATTGAGGAAAAAATCCTGATAATTATCATCCAGAGCAATCACATATCCAAGTTTCACTGCTTCATTGCAAACTTCCCTAAGACCCTGCAGACCACCAGCTGATTCGTGAGGCGGCCAAATATCAGGATGCATATTGCAGAATCCATTTCTCTGCCATCCTTCAATTGAAATTAATGCACGATCAACACCCATGTTCCACAGCTCTGAGACAACTTCCTTTGCAGATTCAAAAGAAGTCAATACATTATTGTATCCATCAAGTACCGGATCATCCCAACTACGAAATTCAGGTTTATTAATCCGGTTGTAACCAATGAATATCTTTACATTCGGTGCGCCAATTAATTTCTCTACATTAGGATTTTCTGATATTTTTTCCTCCAGGGATTTATAGCGACCAACTTCCCTGGCATATTCACGGTATCGCTTTGCCATATCCACATATGTCCCCTCTGAAATAAGTTCAATGGTGCACCTCCGTGCAAAGCTGAATTCACCATGAGATGATCTCCAAACAGGTGTCAATGCTGAAATTCTGGCACCTCTCCCTACCTCACGGGGTTCACCATGAGGACCGGTTTTTTTAATTTCTCCTTTTACAGAATTACAAACAACCTTCAATGAAGCATCCTCAAATGTATGAACATTAATGAAAATTCCAGAACTTTTCCCATTTTCACACTTATAAGCTCCATACCAGGGCATACTAATACAATTAGGAGCTCCACCCCCAAATGGAAGAATCTGAGTAATATCAGCAATATTTGCCCAAAGGTTATGCATATACCGCATAAAACCACCCTTCAATGTTGATGGAACAATACATCCATAACCCTTTGGCACTACAAGATATCCATCCTCTTTGGCAGAAAGAAGATGGACCAGACAGCTTGGATATAATAACTCGATAAACTTATATCCAGGTGGAAGTATAAGAGATTCTATCCGGACATCCACCTTTGGAAGATTTTCGTGTACAGTCAGATTAACAAGAAGCTGGATATCGATAGAGCCATTATCACACCGGGCATCTTTAAACTGAATAACTGCTGATTCTTCTGCAGAATGAGGGTTTTTTTGAACGTCTACTTTCCCTGGGTTTGTTCCGAGAGCAAAATCCAATATGCGCCCCTGATATTCAGTTTTAATAAGGCCGGAATATTCCTGATACTGTGGTTTTCCCCATTCGAATCCATCTACCGGATCGCTAACCGTAAACTCACCTTTGTTCCCAATCTCAACTTTGATCCGTGAATTCTCTAATAACACTATCTGCTCCATATTTTTGTCTTGCCTCCTACAGTACAAATCCAACAAAATTTCTAACATTTTGACCATTACTTACATTATAATCACACATTTTATCATATTTTGTCAATATATTATGTTTGTTTGTTCTATATCATCCTTCAGAAACACAATCATTAGCAGATTGAAGCTGCAGCATATATGCTGATTGATACTAACTTGCAAGTACTCTCTATTACAGAAAAGAAAAATTCTTATAGTGAATTCCATTTTTCCAGGGTATTCAAACAATTCACTGGGTTTGCACCACCTGTTTACAGAAAGAATTACACACTGTTTACGATAAAAGATTTTGATATGTTTCCATAAGGAGATTTTTCATATTACCTCCCATAATTCTGTTTGTATTTAGTTCATTCCTCAGTAATGAAGCTTCCAGTTCGTGAATAAGAGATTTAAGCCCACCAAAATTCCAGACCTGCAAGCCATATGGAAAATCACTGGCCCATGCAAGATTTTCAATAATTGAAGTCCCTTTATTGGAAAAGTACAACAGATCATTTCTTATATGTGTATCGTGTTTTGCACTCTCAACAAACATTATATTAGAATGGTTTTTACCATGTAATAAGCTATTCTGATATAAATCCTCTGCTTCAATGTAGCAAGCACCCCCTCCTCCCATATGAATGGCCAATAATTTTGAATTTTCAAACTTTTCTGCAAGAAAACGCAATTCCGATACTGAAGTATATTTAGTATCAGCTCCAAATTGAAATGCAGGGACCGCCTTTTTTTTTATAATATGGGTAACAATCTCAACTACCTGCTCACTATTTATCATAAACCGGTTCTGAGCAGGATTTATTTTTATTATACCGAATCCAAAATGATCAACACATATATCTACCATTTCTATTGCCAGATTTTTTCCAAGAGCAGCCGGGTCTGTCCATCCTGCAGGTATAATCCTTTCCATATATTTTATAGAAGAATCATAGATATATTTATTCGCAGCAAAAAGAGATTCAAAATTACGCTGCTCATCTTCTACAAAATATTGTGTTACCGAAGGATTCTGCCAAGATAAACAGGATAAAGACATATCGATTTTTGATAAATCCATGCTGAAAACCAGCTCATCCATATCAGCTGGTTTTCCATGGAAGTATAAAAAATCCTGCTTTACTTTCTTTGCCATAGACTGACTCAGAAGATTGCTATTGCTGATATGAGTATCTGAATCTATAATTAATTTATCATTACTCGAAATTAAATAATCAAGTTGACTGGAAATTCTAACTTTTGCCTGTTTTTCCATAAAAATTCCTTTAAAAACGAATCAGGACAGTACTGCTGTAATTACAAAAACTGATACTATTTTATTTATTTTTTCACTAATATAAGAAATTGCTTCATACATCTTTTCACTCAACATCTGATACTTCTTCACGATTTGTTGACAGTAGACTGCTTTCCCAGCCCTTAAAGCTATCCATTACAGCCTTGTATAAAGCAGCTTCATCTTTATTAATAAATGCATCAAGAATTTTCTGATGATCATACAATGCTGTTTCTGGTATTTTGACAATTGATCTTTCTATTGAAGCCTGATACAGCTGAAGTGTTGTTTTTCCAATCATTTCAACAAAGGGATTATGAGTTGCATGAAGAATTGCCAAATGGAATTCAATATCATCCTGAGCAGTTTGCACACCTCTGCTTATTATATCTTCAAATCGTCTTACAGAATCCTTAATTAAGTCAATATCTTCTTTTGTTGCTCTCTCCATTGCCAGGCGACAATATGCAGGTTCGTACATCATCCTTAAATCTATTACATCATCCGTTTTCCCTCCTGATAATATCAGCTGAAACACAAGTGGATTGATCGTATCTTCTTTTATACTTTCACAGACAACAGTCCCCTGACCACGTTTTACTTCTACAACACCCAGTGCCTGAAGCATTTTTATTGCTTCCCTGATACTGGATTTTCCAACTCCAAATTTCTGTGTCAATATTTCCTCTGAAGGCAGGAAATCACCCGGTTTTAGTTCTTTAGTTATAAGAGCTTCTTTAATTCTTTCAATTATCTGATTAACCATGGAGTGGGTTACTCCAATTGGTTTTAATAAGTACGATTCGCCATTATTTAGCATTGCTGTCCTTCTAATCTTCCATTTTAGACATCTAACATCAGACATCTAACATCAGACATCTGATGTCAGGTTATCTCGCATCTTATTATCTGTCAAGCAAATTTAATTATCTACCGACTAATTAATGGTAATAATAATGCCAACACAGGAAGAGAGTAAAAAAGACTGCGCATAGTAGCTAACCATGCTGTATTCGATAAATCAATATCCAGGTCATACACAGTAGGAGTAGAATATGAATGAAAAAATGAACTGTTTGATAAAACAGACTTAATAGAGACTAATAAGAACCTGTTAGGATTACCAGAAAGTAATTTATTACATCATTACCTGCAGATTGAAATTGAAAAGGCTCAGTTTCATAATTCCAGAATTGCTGTAATCTCAATCAACCTAGACACAGAAAAATTAATCAACAGCAAATTAATAATCATGTAAGTAAAAATCTTTTTAGGAGATTTAAATAAAAAGATAAAATGTTCTTTAAACCAGAATTACTTTATAACAGAAATTTATAGTAATACTTATACAATAATAATAACGGATTTCAAACTATTATCCGGTTTGAACAGAATTATTGAAAAAGTCCAAAGAATCATTACCGAAACTTTTCAGGAATATGAATATCCATATATGAAAAAACCAGCGCATATCGGTGTCTCTTTTTATCCTGATAATAGTGAATGTGCCGACAATACTCAACTGCTGAATGTGGGTTAAATACTCTTAATTTTTTCCACCTGCTTACTTGAAATATTT
>CBDVAD010000163.1:0-7771 GCA_965371875.1 uncultured bacterium | reverse complement strand
CCACCGGTTGGAATGTGTCTTAACGTAGCATCATCCATATCCGGACTTGAAATAGGGACAATATTTAAGTCTGCGTTGCCCTTTCTGGCAGCAAATCTGGTAACCCTGGTTGCCATAACATTTATCCCGCAGCTGACTCTTTGGCTGCCTTCACTATTTATGTAATTTAATTTTAAGGAGTTATATATTATGATGGATACTAGATATCCCGTACATCCGGAACACGGAAAAAAAATGGATACAGCGGAGCTTAGAAGGGAATTTCTTATAGAGAAACTTTTTGTTAAAGATTTAATCAATCTAACCTACAGCCATGTTGATAGGATTATTGTTGCAGGTATTTGCCCTGCAAAAAAAACACTTTCCATTAATGATGGGAAAGAAATTGCAAGTGAGTTTTTCTTTGAAAGAAGGGAAGGTGGAGTTATAAACATTGGTGGTTCAGGAAGCCTAACACTAGATGGAAAATCTTTTGAAATGGATCGCAATGATGGATTCTACATTGGTAAGGGAACAAAAGAACTTTCTTTTTCCAGCAAAGATGCTGAAGATCCGGCAAAGTTTTACTTTTTATCAGGTCCTGCTCACGCCGCCTATCCATCAAAATGGATTCCCCTGAGGGAGACCGGAGAGGTTAATCTTGGTAGTCTGGAGGAATCAAATAAACGTACAATTCATCAGTATCTGCATCCTGCTGTTGTTGAAACCTGTCAACTTTTAATGGGAATGACCATACTTGCTCCAAACTGCATCTGGAATACAATGCCTCCACACACTCATGAAAGAAGGATGGAAGTCTATTTTTATTTTGACATGGCAAAAGATACTGTCGTATTCCACCTTATGGGTAAGCCGGATGAGACAAGACATATTGTTGTAAGAAATGAGGAGGCTGTTATTTCTCCAAGCTGGTCAATTCATTCAGGAGCAGGAACAAATAGATACACCTTTATATGGGGTATGGTTGGAGAAAACCAGACCTTCACAGATATGGACGGTGTGAATATGGAAGACATTAAATAGGGGTAATAAAATGATGTTAGATAATTTTCAACTGAAAAATAAGGTAGCTATTGTTACCGGTTGTTCAACAGGTCTCGGGCAAGGCATGGCTAACGGGTTGGCTGATGCCGGTGCAGACATAGTCGGTATCGATTATGTTGATGCTCCTGAGACTGCTGAATTTGTAAAGGATAAAGGACGGAAGTACCTGGGTATTAAGGCAGATCTTCTTTCAAATGATCCCATTAAGGGAATCATTGTACAGGTTATAAAAGAATTCGGACATATTGACATTCTGGTCAATAATGCAGGAATTATCCGCCGGCAGGATGCTATAGACTTCTCCGAGCAAAACTGGGATGATGTGATGAATATCAACCTTAAAACAGTTTTTTTCTTTTCTCAGGCTGTAGCAAAGCAGTTTATTGAACAAAAGAGTGGCGGAAAAATCATAAATATTGCCTCTATGCTTTCTTATCAGGGAGGTATTCGGGTTCCATCCTATACCGCCAGTAAAAGTGGTGTGATGGGTATTACCCGCTCGATGGCCAATGAATGGGCTTCACAAAATATTAATGTAAATGCAATTGCTCCGGGTTACATGGCTACTAATAATACGACCCAGATCAGAGCAGATAAAGATCGTAGTGCCGCAATTCTGGGTAGAATACCTGCAGGACGTTGGGGATACCCTGAAGATGTGGCAGGGGTAGTTGTATTTTTAAGCTCTCCTGCCAGTGTCTATATTAATGGTTTCACAATTGCCGTTGATGGAGGTTGGTTGGCCAGATGATGATTTCTCCCTGAAAGTCCTGATCTACGGGCCTTTCAGGGGAACACTTATTAATATTATAATCAGAAAGTATCTGGAGATAAAAAGGATATATTAACTGTGACATACTCTATACCCATTCTTGAAAAATCTTATGCAGTAATAAATTGTATTTCTGAAAATGAAGAAGGATTAACATTAAGTGAAATTGTTAAGAAAATTGATGTACCTAAATCTACAATTTTCAAAATACTTTATACACTGGAAACCCAGCACATTGTAGAAAAAAAGACTGGTAAATATTTTCTCGGCAGCATGCTCATTCACTACGGTCTTCGGACATTGTCACGTAGGGATCTGAAAGGTGTTGTAAAACCATTTTTAAACTCTCTTATGAAAGAAACGGGAGAAACAGCACATATCACGGTACCTGTTGGAATGCAGAGTATGATTCTTGATGTGGTGTTAACAACGCATCCCATAAGATTTTCATCTCCGGTCGGAAGCCTATTTCCCCTTTACTGTACATCTCATGGAAAGATCTATCTTGCTTTCGGTGATCATTTTACATTGGACGAATATCTTTCTACTACAAAACTTCTTCCCAGAACAGGGAATACACTTACTGAACCTGATAAATTGAGGTCTGAAATTGATAAAATACGTAATCAGGGATTCTCAATTGATGAGCTTGAATTTGCCGATGATATAAGATGTTGTGCAGCACCCATACTGGATAATAATGGTAAATGTATTGGTACAATAGGGATAACCTCAACAAGCATCACATTCACAAAAAATCGAATTGAAGAGGTTTCAGCTGCTGTAAAATCTACAGCGGCAAAAGTTTCCTCAGAGATGGGTTATATGCCTAATCAACATTCCTGATACCTGTACTAAATATCTGATTTAAAGACTGTCTGTGGATTATACAGAATTAAACTTGATCTAACAACTTATTAATGCTAGACATATGTCTAGTAGTATGGATAAATTAAGATCAAATTACAGCCCTATTCATTGCAGAAGCCATTATTCTCTGCTTAACGGAATACTCTCACCCAATGAAATATGCAGGCAAAGTATTCGTATGGGTGCCAGTTCTGTAGGTATATCAGATATTAATAATTTTCATGGTCTGATTAGATTTGCATCTACAGCAAAAGAGATGGGCCTAAAACCACTCTATGGAACTGCCATTTATGTAGATGGGGTCCATCTTTTCTCTCTCCTGTGCCTTGATCGTACCGGGTTTGCCAGGGCCAACAGGATTATCAGCAGTTTACTGGATGACGGCGATCCGAATTACGACCCCGTAGGGGATCTTGTTTCCTGTGGTTGGGATGGTCTTCTGGTTGTCTCAGATAAAAAAACTATACTTACCAGTCTTGGGAAGAGGCAGAAAAAAAACCTTTTTGCCGGCCTGTTCTATGGACGTCCTTTTGCTGCTCTATATCACTGGGCAATGGATGCTGATATTTCTGTTATGGCTCTTAATGATGCTGTCTATCTTGATGCTTCTGATAATCTCCTTTTTCGTGTTTTACGATCAATGGATCTTAATACCAGACTGGACAGGCTCAACCCTGATACAGCACTTACCAGGGATCTGGAGTTTGCCTCAGCAAGTCAAATGGAAAGTTTTTTCTCGGCAGTACCGGAAGCTTTGTTCAATGCACGTGACTATGTCCGAAAGGCGGAAGGATTTATTTTTCCGGATAAATTTATATTCCCATCCTTTGACGGTCTGGATAATCATACTGCCGCCCGGAGGCTCAGATCTCTTTGTCTGGCTGGTGTTTCTGGCAGATACGGATCACTGAGTCATTCTGTAGATACCCGGCTGAATTATGAACTTAGTATTATCGTCACAAAGGGGTTTGCAGCATATTTTCTGGTTGTACATGATGTTGTTGCACGTTTCCCCAGAACCTGCGGCAGAGGAAGTGCAGCTGCAAGCATTGTTTCATATCTTTTAGGTATTACCCATGTGGATCCACTTAAGTATGACCTGTTTTTTGAAAGATTTCTTAATCCTGGAAGAATAGACCCTCCCGATATAGATGTTGATTTTCCATGGGACGAGAGGGAACAGGCTCTTGGCTACGTTTTTCAAAAATATGCCGGTTCTGTAGGAATGGTAGCGGATCATGTTACTTTTGGTCCCAGATCGGCAATAAGAGAGCCAGCCAGAGTCCTGGGAATGGATCCGGTCGAGATCAGGAGAGTCACAAAACTCTGGCGGAAAGGAGATCCTTCTGAGGTTCCTGATGTTCTTCTTGGTCTTGCTTCAAGATTGTATGGTAAACCCCGCTACATCGGAACTCATCCCGGGGGTGTTGTAATAACTCCAGGTCCCATAACTGATTATACAACTGTTCAGAAATCACCTCTTGGAAGGCCGGTTATTGCATGGGAAAAAGATGGCACAGAGGACGCAGGTCTTGTAAAGATTGATTTTCTTGGGAACAGATCCCTTGGTGTGTTAAGAGATTGCATTATCCATATTAATAGCAGCAATAAACACGATAATAAGATTCACTGGGATTCTTTTTCCCCTGTGGATGACGAGGGAACAAGAAAGCAGATTGAAGAAGGAGATACTCTTGGTGTTTTCTACATTGAATCTCCGGCCACACGGCAGCTTCTAAAAAAAATGAATAGTGGTAGTTATAAGCATATTGTAATTGCCAGCTCTATAATAAGACCCGCTGCCAACAGATATATAAACGAATTCGTACGGCGCTTAAAGGGTGGTTCATACAAAAGGCTGCCTGAGCCTATGGGATCACTTCTGGATGAAAATTATGGCATTATGGTATATCAGGAGGATGTCGCGAGGATCGCAATTGCTGCAGGTTTTTCTGTTACAGAAGCTGACACACTTCGAAAGGTCCTGTCCAGAAAGGATAGACTTAAACGACTTGACAGTTTTGAGAAGAAATTCAGATTAAAGGCTGCATCAAAAGGAATAGATTCAGATCTTGTAAGTAAATTGTGGTCAGGGATACTTTCATTTGACGGCTATTCCTTCAGCAAGGCACACAGTGCATCATATGCACTTGTATCCTATAAACTTGCGTGGATAAAAAAATACTATCCTCTTATTTTCTACACTGCTGTTATTAACAATGGGGGAGGTTACTATTCCAGACAGATCTATATTAATGCAGTTCGAAGATACGGATTTACCATTAAAGGCCCTGATATTAATAGCAGCAGTATGGAATATATCTCTACAGAGAGCACACTTCTGGTAGGCTTACTCCAGCTAAAGGGAATTTCTGTTTCACTTCTTCAAAAGATTATAGATGAACGTGAAGAGAGAGGGGCGTTCCAAAACTATCTTGATTTTCTAAACAGGGTTGATCCTGATATTGCCTCCATTCGGACACTGGTCAGGTCCGGAACTCTGGATTCCATTTCAGAAGGATTAACCAGACCGCAGCTTATATGGGTATATTTTTATCGTGATCTGGCATCTGATTTTTTTGGATTGCCTGTAGTACCTGATTGTATAAAAGATTATTCAAGCTCTCTAAAACTGCTGGATGAGGTTCGGACTGCAGGGCTTGTTATGAGCAGGCATCCTTTGGATATATTTAAAAAAAGAATTTTTACTGTCTTTGAAAAAAGCGGATGTTCAAGGCTTATTAATAGCAGGGAAATTGAAAACAATAAGGGGAATAGGGTCTCTATTGCAGGATCTCATGTTGCAGAAAAGGAGGTCAGAACAAATAAAAACAAGGCAATGAGTTTTGTCTCCTTCGAAGATCCATACAATCTCTTTGAGACTGTAATATTTCCCGGAGTATACAGACAGTACAGGGATATTCTCGACAAGGGAACAGCTTTCGTTATTACAGGAACAGTAGAAAATGAAGCAGGTTCTTTTTATGTGAAGGTTGACGGACTTTTCCCGTTGTTCAGATGTAGTGGTAATGATCATAGTTAATTCTACCGATAGTTGATCTATGAAGGTCTTAATTCTATCCAGTTCTGATAAGATTGGAACAGCAGAGAGTATTGCAGCTGTGTGTACTGCTTCCGGTGCAGAGCCTTTCACATATGGTGACAGTGGAAGCTGTAATAGTGGTCTCTACTCCTGTCTTGAAAGTAATGATCTCGTTTTGATCATTTGGGATGATGAGATAATACAGAAACATGAAATTACTTTTTCTACAGGGTACTGTGTTGGCAAAGGTAAGCCTTTTGTTTTGTACAGAGAAAATAAACAGGTTCTTCCTCTATGTAATGGAAAGGCTGTAGTTATTTCTAAAAAAGAAGATCTAAAATTGTTTCTTATCAGTGAAGTAAAAAAGAATACGGAGCAGCTTAGTATAGAGGCTGCAAAATCTAAAATTTCAGAGATGGGACATGAATTCAGTATCAGAGATTTTGTTGAAGTTGTCTTTAAAGGAGAAATCCTTGCTGTTTCGCAATTCATAAAAGCAGGGTATTCACCAAATATATGTGATAAAAATGGAGTTTTTCTGCTCAATATAGCAGCCAGGAACGGTCATCTAAAAACAGCAGCCATTCTGATAGATAATGGGGCTGAGATAAACTCAGTCAGTGGTGACAGAGGAAATACTCCTGTTATGGATGCTGCCGCAGAGGATAATATTGAAATTCTAACCAGACTTGTAAGCGCTGGAGCCCTGTTGGATATAAAGAGTAAATCAGGACAGACAGCACTGATTCTTGCAATTGGTCGTCATGCTGAAGATACTGCCCTGACTTTAATTAAAGCCGGAGCTGATATTGATATTAAAGATGACCTTGGGATGACTGCAAAAAAATATGCCGGCCTTTTTAAACTCGAACGTGTATTATCATTAATGGACAAAGATAATAGATGATTTTAATGAGGAGGAAATCAGACCTTTTCTATTTTCTGGGTGCCTTTGTTCTTCTTATGACAGGAATAGGTTTGAAATCAGCAGCTGCATCCGGTTTGGGGTTGTATATGCTCTATTCCTGTAGAAATAGTCTCTTCATTTCAGAGGAAACTTCTTTACTTATTCTGAAAATTAATCTTCTATGGGATCTGATATTTCTGGCAATATCAGTTTTAATGCTGTTTTCAGTTATAAAAGTTGGTTTAAATATATATCTTCATCAGGAGGCAATTATTGTAAGCCATTGGCTTATCCTTGTCTGTGGCCTGGGATTTATCTATTTTGAAATGCTATTTCGGATAACTGCTGATAAGAAGAACAGGCTGGCTGTTCTTTTGCTGGTGGTACTACTGGTTTTAGCTGCAGCTTCTCTTATTTTAGGTGGCCTTTGGCCTAAAACAGATCTAATAGTGGGCTTTTTATCTTTAACAGTTACTGTTATACTTAGTTTCAGGAAGGCTTATATTGAGCTGACAGAAATACTTTCGTAGAGACGCCCAATTTGGGCGTCTCTACCGGATACAAACAAACAGGGATAACAATGCAAAATAAAAAGCAATTAACAATTTTTCACATATATAGAAAAGATGGCTCTTCCATTTTTCTACACCCTTTTTCGGAACCCGGCTTCATTTTAAAACTTGATGATGATTATGAAATAACAGGAAAATACGGTCATGAACCAAGAGTCGAGAGCCTTACTATGTTTAGAAATGATTTATATAGACATATAGAATCAGCTGTAAAGAGTTGGATCAGTGATATGCGTTTTATTCCCCATTTTATCCTGTCAGCTGTACTTTTTCTTGTTATCTATTTAACCGCAGCTGTTGTTATTAGAGATCCAATTCCTGTTATTGATGAACTTGCTTTAGCATTAGGCGGAAGTATTGCTCTGTTCTTTGTTCTTTCTAAAAAGGAACAGAACTCAGAAAAATCATCAAAAAAGAGACTGGATCTGAGACTGATTATGGACAGGATCGTGTTTGAAGAGGATGATTTTGTAAAAGAGGTGGAAAAAGTTCTCCATTACAATGAATCTATTGATAAGAGCGGGTTAATTGATTCCATATTAATCCCTGACGATGCGGGCTTT
>CBDVAD010000162.1:0-7776 GCA_965371875.1 uncultured bacterium | reverse complement strand
GAGAAAAAATGACAAACGAACAATGGGAGAATGTTTTATACAGAGCAAGTACAGTATTAAATTTTGGTATAGAAAAAAAAGAAGAAATTCAAAACAATAAAATAGCAAAACTAATAGCTGCTATACCGTATTTGGCAGGGTGTAATAAGGTAACAGAGACATCATTTTCACATTTAATAATTTTTTTAATGTCAAAGGATGAATCTGCTAAAGATATATACTTCCATAAGCCTGAAGATGATAATGACATATATTCCCGATTATTTCCAATTAGTGATTTTTTAGGGGGAGATAAAATAATTATTCAAACCTGTATGGATCTGATAGCTTTGTGTATGCTTTCAAATTATAAAAATGATGCAGAGGAAGATAAGGCTATTGGTAAATACAATCCTATAAATGAAGGTAAATGGAATTACGATTCTATGTCTGAAGAACTCATTAATAATATTGACAATACTATAATTCCTGAGATATCAAAAATATTTACTAAAGAAAATGCATTTAAAGGATATTGGTAATATATTGGTAATATATTGGTAATATATTATGAAATTGTTCGGTACTATTCAACAAAGAATTGGCTTACTTATATGTAGTATAGGAATATTTGTTTTAATTGATAACATTATTCAAAGCTATATAATTGGTGGCAGTGTTATGTTTGTACTCACTGATTATACTGTGTGGTTGTTTTTTTTCACTATGCTTCCATTTCTTATCAGTATCTTTGTTGAACATAGATTTATTAAAATTATTCAGGTTGGATTAATATTATTTACAGGAGTTATTAATATATTAAACGAATACAATACAATCTATGGACCCGGTTTGTTTTTCGCAGGATGGTTACTTTCGAGACAATATGGATTTTTGGAAAAGTATAGAAAAATAAAGTATTTCTTATTTCTTATTTTCCTTGTTATTTTATCTCAGATCTCTGCAATTATACATAATAGGGGTGCAATTAGTGCAGGTCTTGAGATATTAGAATATTCAGTATTTATTATAATTTTTATAATGATTATATGGAGAGATATGGTTTTAACTCAGGAAAAATTAAAGGTGGAAAACAGGTCTCTCAAAATAAATTATACCAGGATACGGGATCAGCTTATAGAACTTGAAGAAGAGAAGAAACCATATAATCTAAAAGCAGTTAAAGTTACACCTGCAGAAGAAAGGGTGATTAGAACACTTACTATCTACAAGGCGAGTAACAGGGAGATAGCAGAGAGGCTAAATATTGCAGAGCCAACTGTTAAGCTGCATCTTTACAATATTTATAATAAGATCGGTGTAGACAACAGGTTTGCAATAATTGATCTTTGTAAGTATAATTACATCTAGTATGCATGAACTAATTGGTGAACACTTTGTAAATCTCAAAGATCTCTCTTTCGAACAGGCCGAAAAGGTGCTTTTGGTACAGATAAAAAATAAAAAAAAGAAATTTGGTGAAATAGCTGTTGAATTAGGCTTCCTTGAGCCCAAAAAACTTGATAACTATCTTGATGAGCCTTCAAATTCTGTTATTATCCAGGAATAAAATTAGATCTATTCATATTCTTCTTTTCTTTCCATTACTGCAAAATCATAAAGCGTGTTACTTCTGTTAACCTGGAATCCAATAATTGAAGCCATTCCTGCAGGTAAACTGTAGGCAAGACCAAAAAGTTCCAGCGTAATAATAGCTGTAGCCACAGGGGTGTTCATTGTACTTGAAAGCATCCCCGCGAAACCTGCTGCCAGGAAAGCGAAATATTCCGGCGTATTTGGAGCAATCCCTGCAATGGAGATAAATATTGATCCGATAAGCAGACCGATTAACATTGCCGGACCGGTAAATCCTGCACTTAATCCTGAACCTATTGTAAAGCAGTTTGCCATCGCTTTGGATATTACTAAAATTGTAAGAACAAAAAACATAGGTAATGTACCAGGCAGTTTGCCATACAGTATTTTTGCATCAAAATTCAGTACAGCTTTAAAGAGACCATCACTGGTACCCATTATATCTACATTAATTAACATGGCTATTATTCCGGCAATAAAACTTCCTGTTATAACTTTGATAATTATTACTCTGTTTCGGTGATTATGATCTCTGTGAAGGACCCTGGAAATAGTTTCATACATCATGATATATCCATAACCTGTAAGACCCGCTACTACAGCAACCAGCAGGAGCCACCCTGTAATTCCTATATCGAAACCTGTATGAATACTTGTAAAAGATATAATAGGTTTAAGGCCGATAATACGTGCAAAATAAACACTGAAACTGCTGGAAAGTATGGAAGGAAAGAGATCCCTGTATTTCATATCAGTCTTTTGTATTATTTCAACAGCAAAAATACCAGCCCCAACCGGGCTGCCCAGAAGAGCACCAATAGCAGCAGAAAGACCACATATTGTATACATATGTATGTAGCTGCTTCTCATAACCCGCCCTGCAAGAATTTTCCCTATAGAGGACATAATACCTGATGTTACCCTGCCGATAGGGCCTATAAATCCTCCATTTCCAAAGGTACTCAATGTTATCAGTGCAGCCCAGAATTTGAAAAATGTTTCTTTAAATGGAAGTTGACCATTTTTATCTTTAAGGCCGGCAAGATAGGATGGAAGCCCCTCTCCCATCGATTTTGGTTCTATCCTGTAAATTACAGAACCTACTAAAATTGCACCCAATATTGGATAAATGAAAACAGGGAAGGCAGAGTTATTCAGAATTACAGATGTTATCAATGTGTATAGGAAATTAAAAATATAGACAATAAGTGTCCCAACGACTCCTGCCAGACTCGCACTGATAAACCAGAAGAACAGAAGTTTTATTGAGTGTATGCTGGATTCACCTGAAACTTTATCCATTTTTTAATCATAAAGCAATGCTGTTTAAAATCAAGAACTATTAATTTATTGCTAATTTAACAATGGACCTTAAATAATAAATCAGAGCCATTATAAGGTTTGTATATTCACAGTGGCATTTTATGGTTCCTATTCATCTGGAATTTAACTTTCCTGGAGAAGGCGCAAAACTATTTGGTCTGTTGGGAAGTTTTAATGGTCTTTTTGTTGTTATCTTTACGCCTCTTATAACAGCAGGGTTTATGAAGAAATCTAATTTAGAGAGAATTATTTATGGAGGTCTGCTTTTTACCATTGGATTCGGAATGTTAGGGATATTGGATACCAGAACTGCATTCTTTATCTCTGTAATTAAGACAAAAACTGGATTTTATCCTCGACCCATCCAACTTTTTTATACATTATGAATTAGAAATATATCCGTCATTAGTAAAAAGTAAAAATATATGAACAAGAAATTTCTGATCATTGCAATTGTTGTCATATTGGTATTACAGGTAAGTGCCTGTGCATCAAATGGAAAACTTATGCCTCCGGGCCAGATGAAAAAAATATTCAAAACTAAGTAAAAACTATTAAGCCTGCTGGCTAATCTTAATATGTACCTGAATCAGTAGGAATATCTTTCGCGAATCGAACGGATCACCGGCTGCATTCCCAGGAAGATCTCCACGATTTCAGGATCAAACTGTTTCCCCGCCTGTTTCGCGATATACTCCAGCACACTCGGCTCATCCCATGCATCCTTATATGCCCGGTCTGACATAAGCGCATCAAACACATCCGCTATGGCCACGATTCGTGCAGTAACAGGGATTTCTTCTCCACTTTTCCCGGGGCCGAATCGAACCGGCTCTTCAAGGATATCTGTAATTTTCCCGGGATATCCCTGGCCATTCCAACATTCGTGATGGTTCAGCACAACCTCATGTGCTACCCGGTCCCAGTGGGAATCAAGATTTTTAAAAAGCCGTGCGCCGTATACTGTGTGTAATTTCATCAATACCTTTTCGTCATTCGTTAACAGTGCAGGCTTCTTGAGAATCACGTCGCTCACTGCAACTTTTCCTACATCATGCAGCATTGCAGCAGGCATAAGCGCTTCTTTGGTTGCACGTATCAGGCTGGTAGAGAAGTCCCTTCTTTCAGCCCATATGGAGAAAATCTCTGTGGAGTACGTTGAAACCCGTTTCGCATGCTGCCCGGTCTCGTAAGGATCACGAAGCTCGGAGATCTCCACCATCCGGAGCACCATTTCACGATTGAGTTTTGCCCGTTCTATGGCATTTGCCGCATGCTGGGCGAACTGCATGATGTAGAGCCTGTCCTGTCCGGAAAAGGAAATAACTTCACCCGAAGGGGATTGTGCGTTGATGAGCTGCAGCACTCCGAGAGTTATCCTGGTTCTGGTCAGCAGAGGTACAATGAGCATCGACTTCGTCCGATAGGAAGCCTGCTTGTCGAAAGCCGGATTGAATGAAAAGGATACATCGCTGCGTATATCGTATACATCGTCCACCATTATGGGTTCTCCGCTTACAGCCACGTACCCGGCCAGGGAGGCTTTGTCCACAGGAAGACTCTTACTGGCAAAAACATGCCTCTGTTCTGCTGTTTCGTTTATAAAAAGAGAATCGTTTTGGACATAGTTGAAGTAGAGCTGTCCTCTCGCTTCCAGGTAGAGAGTGCCAGCATCTGCCCGAACGAACCTGCGGGCTTCGAAAAGAATCCGCTCCAACAATGTGTCGAGATCACGAATGTGATAGATATTCTCCACAGTTGCCAACAACTGGTCGACATTTCGGGATTCCTTTACCTTTCCCTGAGAATTACTGAAATCTTTTCTGATATCGACTGCTCTCGTGAGTAAAGACATACGATTCTATAATAACCCATTATTGGTAGATAATCTAAAATCTTTTTAAAGATACGTAATAAATTTGTATTTTAAGAAAAACCTTATAAGTGAAAATTCTGCACGTAATCTCGTGAGTTAGTTTTTTCAGCTATTTCATACTCTTCACAACCATACTGTCATTCTTTTTAAATTTCATCAGTCATACAAGAATATTCGGCTGGTACAGGATGTTACTGGTCAGTCAGATATAAGTATAAAAGTGCATTATAACTGTTAAATTTTTCATTGTTATTTTTTTAGAGTATATTTAATAAAATAAGAGCTGAAATTGATATATAGGAGGAGTATTGGCCAACTGTATTTAATACAGCATATAAGATTTGTACCTTCATTGCTCCGCTCCCGACACATTTTGTCCCCACTTTGTTTTAGCAGGACCAGATATATGCTGGAAATGTTATTTGCAATTATGAGCGCTTTTAAATGTTTTATCCTTTTAAAGTTGTGATACATCGACATCAGGTCATTGCATCCTTAAAGATTCTATTTCAAGGTGAGGTGATAAGATGAAGATCAAAACGTTAATTACAATTTCAATTCTTGTTTTAGCTGTAGTGGCTATTACTGGCAGCTGTACAACTACTACCCGGACACAAGAAATATTCTTTAAGTCAGTAGGAAGTGGTGATTATGCTGAGGTAAAGAGGTTAATAGATGAAGGTGCGGATGTTAACGCAAAGAATAAGGAGGGATACTCAGCATTAATGCGGGCATCGGGATGGGGATATCCAGAGATTACCAAGCTGACCATCATATGTGAAGGAGAAGTTGTTAACGCTCAGAACAAGGAGGGATTTACAGCATTAATGGCAGCATTATACAAGGGACATCCAGAGATTGTCCAGCTGCTTATAGATAAAGGGGCGGATGTTAACGCTCAGACTAAGGGGGGATACACTGCATTAATGACAGCATCATACAAGGGACATCCGGAGATTGTCCAGTTGCTCATAGATAAAGGAGCGAATGTCAACGCAAAGGACAAGAAGGAACAAACAGCGTTAATGATAGCATCGCAAGGGGGATATCCAGAGGTTGCCAGATTGCTCATAGAGGCAGGAGCAGATGTCAATGCTCAGGCCAATGATGGATTCACAGTATTAATGTTAGCATCAGGATCTGGACAAACAGAGGTTGCCAAGCTGCTCATAGATAAAGGGGCGGATGTCAACGCTCAGACCAATGATGGATACGCAGCATTAATGTGGACATCTTTAAATGGACACACAGAAGTTGCCAAGTTGTTTATTGATGCAGAGGTGGATGTTAACGCTCAGGCCAATGATGGAGCCACAGCATTAATATTAGCATCGCAAGAGGGATATACAGAGATTGTCCAGTTGCTCATAGAGGCAGGAGGGGATGTCAACACTCAGGCCAATAATGGATTCACAGCATTAATGATAGCATCGATGACAGGACACACAGACATTGTCCAGCTGCTTAAAGAGGCAGGTGCAAAATAATGTTAATGCATTAATTGAAAGGTGATCTTATGAAAGAGATAAAGGTTTTGCAGAATGTCTTCCACCTTTAGCAGTACATATATATCCTGGAGGCGCATTCTCATTCCTAAAGAATGTATTGAAAAAGTGAAGTCGCTGTGTGAATTGCTTTCTGCCAGTTTTACGCATGCACAGGCTTCCTTAAAACAGTAAAACAAAATGAAATCCGAACCGTTGGATAGTAGCGAAAATCCCGTACCGTGGATGTATGTGGCATAGAGACAAGGCATGCCTTGTCTGTACCCTGATTATCAAAATGTGGTCCAGTTAATCAAATCCGGGCGGAATTGCAGCGGATAGCCTGGCCCTGTGTAGGGGCGCAATTTATTGCGCCCATATGCAGGGTAACACCCAAAATATTAAATTAAATACAATTGGAGATGGCGGGAGTCGAACCCGCGTCCTGATGGGCCGGAGCCGAATATCTACAGGCTTAGCTTCATATTAATGCTCAAAGAGTACATGGGATGAAGCAAACCTGCACTCCTCAAAGCCCGTTAAAAGTCCCTTAGGCAATACGGACACCACCTAAAGCAAGCCCCGGTTTGTTACAGGCACCCTGTTCCTTCGGAGCAGCATGAACAGGACCCGTAGCAGCTTACGCTGCTAATGCGTAATCGACGTTATTATCGTTAGCAGTTAATTGTTTTGTCCAGTTTAAGGAGTTAGAGCAGCTCCGCCTGCAACCCGGGACCGTACGTTCCAACAGTCGAAACCCTTACACCCCCATTGTGCTGATAAAATAATACTTTTTTATCAAAAGATCAATAGTAACTATTCAGGTAGTTATAATGGAACAATACACAACTGAAGGGGGAGCAGCCTGAATAGTTATGATCAATAAAAGAGTTGCTGAATTAATATCTGTCTCTTATTTCCCTGTCTGAATCTCTCTTTTGGTCTCTGTCTTTTATAGTGTTTCTTTTATCTTTAAGATCCTTGCCTTTGCATATTCCCAGTTCCATTTTAATAATACCTTTTTTGAGATAAAATTTAAGAGGAATCAGAGTAAATCCTTTTTGCTCAACCTTTCTTCTAAGTTTTTTTATTTCTGACTTGTGGACAAGAAGTTTTCTAATACGATCAGGATCATGATTAAAGAGATTACCAAATTTATAAGGTGAAATATGAAAACTAACCAGTAAAAGCTCATCATTCTCTATTTTTGCGTATGTATCAGTAAATGAAAACATACCGTTACGCATAGCTTTAACTTCAGTCCCCTGGAGTGCAATACCACACTCCATACTCTCGTCTACATAGTAGAGAAATCTTGCCTTTTTATTTTTAGCAAGTATTTTTATATCACCTGTTTCTTTGCCCATTATTTTTTTACCAGAACCGGTCTGAAACCCAGAAAAGGGGTAGACCATGCAGGGTTTTGTGAGCCTCTTGTACTGACTTCAATTTCATCTTCTGAGTTTGCCCAGCTTCCGCCGCGAACAGCTTTTTCTGTACCGTCCCAGTTAGCTTCTG
>CBDVAD010000161.1:0-7798 GCA_965371875.1 uncultured bacterium | reverse complement strand
GATTCGATCCCGAACAGTACAAGCGGGACGGGGGGTTCAAGATAAATATGCGGGACCCTGTGGCAAAGGTGGGACAGCCTAATTCGATGACTGATGAGAGGAGTCTGCAGAGCCCGCAGTGGTCAGAAAGCAAAGTAAAAGTCGGAGAAGAAGTTAAGTTATCAGTTAATGTACAGAGTCAGAATGGACTAAGGGGTGCCGTACAATTCAAGATCTATTCCGAATATGCAAATCCTGACGTTAACCAACCGATAGTGGTGAAAGGCGTACGAAAAGAAAAAGGCAAAGCTGAGGTCAAATGGAGACCACAGCAGCCGGACAAGCAATCTGAAGAAACAGAAAAGAAGTTTTTCTTCCAGGCTTGGGCATTCGGATGCGACAAGGTGAAGAGCGGAAACCTGACCGTTGAGAAAGAGATGCCTGAGTTTAGTGAACTTAAATGGGAACTTGTTGAATTTGATAAAGAAGGCAATGAATCTTCAAGAGATGAAGTGAGTGAAATAGAGCATGGGTTTACGGCATGTCTTTCAGCAAAAGCTGAAAAAATTGAAGACGGAAAGTTCGCAACAATTTTCGTCTATGAAGAAGGTTATGAAGATCCGGATGCCTTCCGGGCGAGACAACTTGTTGAAGTGAAGGACGGACTGGTGCAGACAGAGTGGCGGGTGAAAGAGAAGCGAAAGCGTCTTGAAAAACTGAAAGAAGATGATGAGCTAAAGTATGTGTTTGTAGTAGAAGCTGAAGGGTATAAGGACTGCAGGAGTGAGGACAGTTCGACAGTGCAAGCTGTGTTCTGTGTCAGCATTGACACCCTTGTTTCTGAAGGAGCAAAAAAAGAGGAAGGCAAGCTGCTTCTTGAAAATGATAACCAGTCATACTCGGAAGAAAAATCAATTGTCGGCGAGGAAATGGTTCCAGGCACGCTTACAGTAAAATTCAAAAACATACTTCCAGGTCACACATATTCATTAATCATGAAGCTGGAAAATCAGGATGATAATCCATACTTTTTTGATTTACCATTTTCCGAAATGATATATGCAAATGACAGGAGTAAAAAATGAGCCTGATTAGAAAAATAGATGTAACATTTAAAGAATATACTTCCTATCACTTTACCGATAATACAAATGAATACAGCTTTTCAGGTGTAAAAGAAAAAGATCCGGATACCAATGAGACCGACCCGGTTGATATTGATGGAAAGTGGGTGTATGTATTCAGAAAAACAAAATTTATTCCAGGAGATGGAATTCCTGTATTATTTAACAAAGTTCATATGGATCCCAATGTTTCATATCGCCTTCCGATATACGAAGAAGACTCTACATCACCTACATGGAGTTTTTTCTGTCTGTCAAACATTGAACTGGACAATGAAAGAATTACTTATTACAGAAAACAGGTTCAATATATCCTTAGAGCTATTAACGTACCGTCTTACGTACCTTCTGAAATTGTTGTTACTCCGAGATGTGACAGGCTGACCTTCCTCCCCTTAACAATAGATCAGAATAATCGAGTATCAGGCACCCGTTTATCAACCATAAGAAAGCTATCGGATGTAGATTGGGTTGAGGGTGATGATGGAGAATCAGCAGTAGTTTATCTTCATGATTATACAAGTGCGCTCGAAAGTTTTGCGGATCAGTATCATAACAAAAAAACAGAGTATCTGAATTACCTTAATCAAAATGATTCCGATTTTCCTACAGTTGAAGATACAGAAGATGAATCCAATTCCATCCGTTGGGATGTATCACGTGGACAATCCATCGCTATAAGTAGAATCATCTCTTCCTTATGCGAAAGTACAGATACTAATTATAAAAGAAATATTGATTTCGAAAGCTGGGAACCCTGGCATAATGCGGCTGTTGAAAAACATCTTGAAAAACAGCATCCAATAAAGGCAGCAGCTGAAAAAGCACGATTCCTATTGTCTATGGACGCATTTAACAGGACCCTTTATGACTACACTTACAGCCAGGATGATACAGAACAGGATTTTCCTGAAGATTTTCTTTCACGGATAATTGATAAAATGTATGATTCTGAAGAAGTGATCGACTGCATCTCAAAATTACTTTTGGATGCACATGACAGAGCAAAAGATTGTGATGACCAGCTTGGAAGTTGTCCAAAAGTGGATGATGCAGCATATATAGTATCAGAAGGAAACTGGTGGACATTTTATATTGGAGGATGGAAAAATTTGTACAGCAACATTTTAAAACCGGTCACTGCCAGTACAAATAAAATACTTGAATTAATCAGTATCTGTGCGACTCTCCATGACCAGCCCAAGATGATATCAGATTATATTCTCGACCATAGATACCGCCTTTCTGATTCACATGTAACCTTCAAGGCGGAAAGCCAGTTCTTTTTTAAAGGAAAAGCCTGCACAACAATAGAGCAATTCGAAGAGATGGTTAAACAGCGATATAGCAGCAGATACGGTAAAAAAAATATAAAAATCGATACTGAAGGCAATTACTTTGTTGCAAAATACAACACAAAAAGGGTGAGAAGTTCGGGCAGCCTAAGCAGCACACTCCGCACAGGTCTTGACCGTGTCCTCTTATTCGGTGATATGGTTTGCACTATTTATGATTTTGCTACGGCCAAAACGTTTTCGGATTATTTTAAAGCCACTATGGGGGTGGCTGGCACATTAAGTGATATATACACAACATTTGTAAAAATGACTAATAATAATTTCTGCACATTTCAATATATCAAAGGATTTTCAGGAGTACTGGGTGTAATAACCGGGTTAATTGATTACCAGGAAAAAGGATATCAAGCTTCCATCTTTTGGCGTCAGGGTAAATACGATCTGGCTTATGCCAGAACAATTCAACAGGGAGCAAGCCTGTTTGCAATAGGCAGCAGTGTTGCCGCAATCTACACTATACAAGCCTCTATTGCGGCAGGTGCTTTAGCCAGCAATGCAGTACCTGTTGCCGGACAGGTTGCTTGCATTATTTTAGCAGTAATCGCGATACTAATCGGTATTGGAGTCTGGATATGGGAAACATGGTTTTATAGAAATGATCTTGAGAAATGGATGCAAAACTGTGTTCCATGGGGGAAAAAGTTTACAGAATACTTGTCAGACAAGCTGGACTGGACCACATTCATTGAACTTATGCCCGATTTTGATAAGCATCCAATATCATTGCCGGGGAATAATCAAAACTGCATGGCAAATTTTGAAAACGCATATGCCGCTTTCAGTGATATTCGTTTCCGATTTATTCCCAGAGCAAATTATAGAGCCAAATATGATGCAGACTCGTCATGGAACAGAGATATGAAACAATATACTATATTACAAACCATCCTTGCCTTTTCAAATGATCTTAGTGGATCAAAAGACAAATTTGAACTGAGTGTAGAAATTCATAATGATTATAACTATTTTTCTCTTGACATACCTTCAGAACTGAACCTTTTATCTGAAAAGTACTGCAATAAAGGAATTGATTCTGAAACAAAGCAAATACTGTATTTGATCAACTGGTGTGATTCTGATATAATTCCATCAAGATTCAGCATAGACAGACGAAAAAACCTGACCAACTTATGCAAACATTATTGCAATGAAAATTATGACTATTTTAATGCAATCTGGAACTATGACGGACTGGAAGAAAATAAAAAAAAGGACGCTCTGAAAAATCTGAATACTACTATAAAAAGTGATTTAATCAAAACCAGAAATCTTAATCAGGCCCTTGTTGTTCTTTCACGTGCCCGACACGGTGGTTATAGTATAATTTTATCCGGGGATGTTTATCTGAGAATAGCTTCCAGACTAAATGATACCGAAGGACCTGAGGTAAACAGGATTCTGGATATCAAAATAGATGTAGATATCGATTACTGTTATGAATGGATGACTTCGCCAAAATATCAAATAATACGGGATTATGAACAATATTTAGATGATAATTATAATAATGGGAAACCACATCCACTTGATCCATTGCCAGAGAGGTTTTTAACATAAATGAAAAAATTTCTTAATAAAGCATCTACCGTTTTATTTGTTTTCCTGCTTTTAAACTGTACAGGAAAAACCGAATCCAATTCGGTAGAACTCCCCTGGCCAAAAACTGTACCTGGCTTTGTCAAAGTAGCAGCAAGCGACTGGACGGCAGTGGCTCTTGACGAATACGGTAAAGTCTGGACCTGGGGGAGAACTACGTTTAACAGTTCAAAGGACTCGAAAACCTTCGGCGCCGTACCCGTATGGACAAAAGAGAACCGGCAGCTGGATAATATCAGCGATATAGCTTGTTCCGGGGCGATGTGCATGGCTGTGGATACAGATGGATTTGTCTGGGCATGGGGAAGCGATTTTCTGGGAAAGCTTGGGACAACCCCTCCGCGAGCAAATTACTATCCGCAAAAAGTGGTAACCCGGAATGGCAGACCTCTTGAGAATATCCTTTCAATCAGCATAGGCAGTACTGCTGCATTTGCATTGACAAAGGATAATTCTGTTTTTGCCTGGGGTTCCAATTACGGGGGACTATTAAGGAAAGATGCAAAAAGGTGGAAACCAGAGGATTCTACATTTCAGGGACTGGAGCACCTGCAAGAAAAGACATATGGTGGCCAGGAAGGAGCAATATCTCCGTATCCAATAAAAATAATCGAAAACCATGATTCAGAATTGTATCCCGTACAGGAAATAGAGAGTTCTAATTCTCACGTTCTGGTCAGAAACAGTAAGAATGAAATCTGGGGTTGGGGCGGCATGATCCACATAACATGGCCTGAATATTACACTGGTTTATCTAGCCAGATTGGTAAATACAAAGACCATATTGCCGAAAAAAGCATTGCAGGGGATGTGGTCAGTCCGATTGAAATTATAGATATAGAAACCAGCCAATCATTCAGCGCAGCTCTCCTTGATAACGGAACAGCACTTACATGGGGAGATGATATGTACGGTTCACTTGGACATGGCGAATACTATCAAAGAACCTCGCCTGATTTTGTACGGGACACCAGAAAAACAAGGTACAGATATATAAAAAAAGATGATTACTGGGAAATTGAAGCTCCCGGTCCGATCCTTACGGACATACGGCAGGTAGCGCTTGTTAATACGGGCATGGTGCTGTTGAAAAATAACGGGCACGTATTTTATCAGGGCAGCGATTACACCGGAAACGGCAGTTTTGTTAAAACGCCTTATCCTGTTTCTGACATCACTCTCGAAGATATGCCCAGACTCACTCAAGTCCTCTATGGCAAAGATGATCCAGTCGATAACATTAAAAGCATCTGGACAAACCGCTGGTACACATCATATATGATCGATGAGAACAATAATATCTGGTCCTGGGGTGGAAACCTTAATGGTGTTGTCGGCGACGATACTGTGGGCTCTGAAAACGACAAGCTTTACCCTGTCAGAGTAAAATTCTTTTATTTTGACGATGAAACAGAAGAGTGGATAGAATATTAATAACGCAAAAAAAAAATTGATATAAGGTCCTTGTTGTTCTTTCGCATCTCTAACCATTACCAGAGAGGTTTTTAACATAAATGATAAAAAAAATTAATAAAGCATTTGCTATTTTATTTGTTTTCCTGCTTTTAAACTGTACAGGAAAAACCGAATCCAATTCGGTCGGACTCCCCTGGCCAAAAACTGTACCTGGCTTTGTCAAGGTAGCAGCAAGCGACTGGACGGCAGTGGCTCTTGACGAATACGGGAAAGTCTGGACCTGGGGGAGAACTACGTTTAACAGTTCAAAGGACTCAATAACCTTCGACGCCGTACCCATATGGACAAAAGAGAACCGGCAGCTGGAAAATATCAGCGATATAGCTTGTTCCGGGGCGATGTGCATGGCTGTGGATACGGATGGATTCGTCTGGGCATGGGGAAGCGATTATCTGGGAAAGCTAGGTACAAAACCTCCGCGAACACATCACTATCCGGAAAAAGTGGTAACCCGGAATGGCAGACCTCTTGAGAATATCCGTTCAATCAGCATAGGTAGTACTGCTGTATTTGCATTAACTAAGGATAACTCTGTTTTTGCCTGGGGTTCCAATTACATGGGACTATTAAGGAAAGATGCAAAAAGGTGGATACCAGAGGATTCTACATTTCAGGGACTGGAGCACCTGCAAGATAGGACATTTGGTGGCCAGGAAGGAGCAATATCTCCGTATCCAATAAAAATAATCGAAAATCATGATTCAGAATTGTATCCCGTACAGGAAATAGAGAGTTCTAATTCTCACGTTTTGGTCAGAAACAGCAAGAATGAGATCTGGGGATGGGGCGGTATGATCCTCGCAACATGGCCTGAATGTTACACTGGTTCACTTTTCCCGATTGATAAACACAAAGAACATATTGCTGAAAAAAGCATTGCAGGGGATATAGCCAGTCCCATTGAAATTCTAAATATAGAAACCAGCCAAAAATTCAGCGCGGCTCTCCTTGATAACGGAACAGCACTTACATGGGGCGATGATATGTACGGATCGCTTGGACACGGCGAATACAATCAAAGAATCCCGCCTGATTTTGTACGGGACACCAGAAAAACAATGTACAGATTCGTAGAGGAAGATTACTGGGAAATAGAAGATCCGGGGCCGATCCTTTCAGATATAAGGCAGATATCTCTTGTTAATACGGGCATGGTGCTGTTGAAAAACAATGGACAAGTATTTTATCAGGGCAGCGATTTCACCGGAAACGGCAGTTTTGTTAAAACTCCTGATGATGTTGACATCACCCCCGAAGATATCCCCAGACTCACTCAAGTACTCTATGGTAAAAATGATCCAGTCGATAACATTAAGAACATCTGGACAAACCGCTGGTACACATCATATATGATCGATGAGAATAAAACTATCTGGTCCTGGGGCGGAAACCTTAATGGTGTTGTCGGCGACGATACTGTGGGCTCAGAAAACGACAAGCTTTACCCTGTCAAAGTAAAATTCTATTATTTTGACGATGAAACGGAAGAGTGGATAGAATATTAATAACGCAAAAAAAGAATTAATTTTTCATTCTGGTAAATTCCATCTACTTCCTGTGGGTCTGCCAGAGCACCGGATCTTTTTTAATTAATGGGTGTATTTCCTCCAAGCTCAAAGAGGATCAATGAAAGATAATCCAATGCAAGAACGAGTAAGACTCATGACAGAATTTAAAGCCCGTAAGATGACCGAAGCTGATTTCTGCAAAGAAAAAACTTTACACCATGATATTCCTGAAACCTTCCAAATTCAGGTTGATGATATAAAATCAAAATATATCTCGGGAGAAATTTGGCTTCCAGGCTATCTGATCCCATGGGAGAGAAATATTTCATTATTACATTAAAACCCAAAATACTCTCTGCCAAAACTCAGTGCTCCCCGTGACTCCAGCGAAGTGGGTGTTTAATTAATCTTTCATTTGACAACAAGCCCACATGAATCTAAAATAAACCGAACACAAAAATCATATTTAAAACAGGAATAATAAAAATGTTCAATTACATGGATATCCAGAAAGTAATTACTAAATACTACAACCCGAAGGACAAGTCATCCGAAATGTTCTGGCGGCTGTACAAGGACCCTCGTGTCCTGGAAAAAGCCACCTGGGGAATCGTCGAAGATAACAAAGACCCTGACGGCCTGGGCAGAATAAAAGTACGGGCACCGCTGGTGTTCGCCGATGCAGTTACCCCCTGGATACCGATGGTAAAACCCTGGGCCAGCAAGAAATTCGGAATCTGGACAGTACCTGACATCG
>CBDVAD010000160.1:0-7873 GCA_965371875.1 uncultured bacterium | reverse complement strand
TATCTTCCTGTTAAATCAAATCATATATGTATGAATTAATATTATTTATATTTTTTTGAGAAACCTTTGTGAACATAATATGCATTACTGCTCCCATAGGTTTTATTCTTTTTATCGATTTATTTTTGCCAAATACAGTAATTTTTTCTCCATCCACTGCTTCGAATTCAATTTTTAGCAGCTCACCGACTCCAAGAGGGTAGGATGCACGCATTGAGCAGCCTCCGGCAGATATTTCAATAATTGTACCAAGTATTCCGGCATTACTATCCACAACGGCTTTACGTTTCTGGTTTTTACCAAATCCGGAAGTGATAATTCTAATAGGATAGAAATATGCCGGCTTGCCGAGACTTTTACGTCGGTATTTTCGTTGTTGTGCCTGCTGAATACTTTTGGAATGTTGAAGGAAAAGGCTGGGAACACCTTTTATATTATTATATCCGGCTACTTTACTGGAAAATGAGTATCCCTGTCCGTTATGTTCCCAGAAAAATACTTGTACTTTTGTCCATTTTTTCCACCTGATCTGATTCCCATGGGTATCTCTTGGTATCGTTGCACCAAGGTAATCTTTAAGGTTCGATGAAACCTGCGATTCATACCGGGTTCCTCCTGGTGTTGAGAGATGGAGTTTTTGTCCTGGATTTAATTGTTTTGTACCGGACATAAGCTGTTTTTTTTCGCTGTTTCTTTCAATTTTCTGTTTTATTCTGTATAGCAGGAGCTTTTGTCCCTCTTTAATGTTCTGTGGAGTAATATCTTCTTCAAGTCGATTTAGAGCTTTTTTCAAAGTAGAGTTAAGCGTTTTTGAATTTTTCAGAAGATTATAAGTATCCTTCACCTTATAGGTTTTTATCAAATACTCCAGAGTTCTTGTTTCTGGTTTAGTCATTCCAATTGCAAGTGCTTTTTTTCTGAATGCCCTTTTATTAAAGCTTTGATCTGGTCTGCTTCCTGGAGAACGACCTGATCCTGATCTGTTTCCTTTAGCGGAGGACCTGCCGGAGATGATAAGTAATATCATAAAAACAAAAAATACAATAATTCCTATGGCCATAGATGTAGGACTCTGTTTTTTTAGAGTCATAATTGCTTCCTGAAGTAGAATAAAATTCAATTTTTACTCCTTAAGTTTTTTCAATTAAATTTATATATTCCAATAACTTATTGACCTTTGGAACAATTTCATATTCCATAAGATCTCCAATAAGAATAGAATCATTTTTATCAAAAGCATCCGCTAATTCTTTCAAAATGCTATTAAATTCTTTATAGAAATCATTGAAACTTTCTTTATCGATAGATTCTTTGGTAATATCGGTATATCCGGAATCTCTAAGAAATGGGAAGATCCTGATTAAGTTTTCTGAAAGTTCAATAAACGCGAGAACAGAATCGATAGCCTTTTTATCTTCTCCTGTCTGAAGCATGACCGATACATCAGATATCGACGGTATCAGATCTTTTAATTTTTCTGCTGTCTCCGATAGTGCTGAAAATGGAGATGTTACTTCCTTTATTCTATCTTTGAGGATTATTGTAATATCCTGAAGTAAAAGAATAAGTGCCTGATTATCATTTTCTCCACTGAAGTTAATTGTTAGTTTTTCCAATTGCCCGGTTTCATAGGCAATTTCATTCTTTTTTCCGAAAAAGAAATCTAAAGAACTTTTTATAAATGGAATTTCAGATAATAGATCTTCAGTTAGTGTTTTGTTACTTGTTGTAACAGAATCATGAAGCATTGTTATATATTGATAAAGGGTTTGAAGGTCTGAAATATACTTTTCAGATTCAGATATTGCTTTGATATCAAGTTTTTCTATTGTATCCAGAGGTATATTTCCCCATTTCCCTTTTTCTGGTGTAAGTTCCTTATCGTTCTGGAATACATCTGAAATTACGTAGCCGGATTCACTCAGCCAGCTGGAAAGGCCCGAAAGCAGTTCATCCAGAGTTTTTTCATTTTCAATAGTCACATCAAAGGGCTCACTGTTCAGTGTAATTACCATATAATCTCCCGGCCTTAATTATCAATTATTACTGTTGCTAAAATTATCTATAGCACTGGAGCTTTGCTCCATAGTTTTAAGAGCTGCTTCCATTCTACCAAATTTTATTCTTAGTTCAAGCTCTTTATCATCAAGTTTTCTCTCCATATTAAGTATACTTCTTTCCGCTGCACTGATTTTAGTATCAATTCCTGAAATTCTGGTTGCTACCAGTCCTCCAATTTGAGTGTAGGAATTTATATACTTATCCATCTCATAGGCAGCTCCAGTGTCAATAATAAGATCACCATCATTATCTCTCCCAAAAAGATCTTTAATTGGTTGAATATCAGAATCGAGGGCGTCATCAAGGGTATCTTCATTTATTTCCAGATATCCTCTAAGTTTGGATTTGTTTACCCCTCCACCAAATCCGCTGGAGTTTGTTGAAATACCTATTTGTGACAGTAAACTAAGATCGCTACCTGCGGATGTCCTGTATACCTCCATTGCAATTCTCTGCATTCTGTTTTTAAGCTGCGAGAATGTCATATCCCCCTGGAAGGTTCCAAGGTTATTTCTTGCTTCCTCTTTTTCTTCCTCTGATAGAAACTCCAGTTCACCTATAACACTTTCATCGTTACTGGTAAGAATATGTATATTTTGCAATACCTGATTGTAATAACCTACAAATGATATTATTCCATTTTTAATAGATTCCTTGTCAGGCATAATCTCAATTTCTATTTCTTTTTCACTGGTTTTATTTATATTAAGGGTTACACCCTGAATAAGATCATCTATAGAATTAGTTTCTCTGGTTATTGATATCCCATCAATTTCAAGTTTTGCATCCAGAGCAGTTCCTGCAGGATTTATAGCTTCAAAACCATCTCTGGCATCCGGGTTTATTACTTTTATTCCTCTTATTATTATCTGCCTGTGTGTATTAACATTTTTAATATCAATACTGCTTATTGTACTACCGGTAATAGAGTAGGGGATTGAAAAATGTTGTTCTGCTTCAGTATCTTTAAGCTCCGGTAGTTGGATATTTCCATTAAGGTAGATTATATTCATAGCATCTCTAATAACAGGTGGTGGAGGCTGTGTCCATTCAGGAAGATTTACTGTACTTGGCGAATTTTCGATCTTTATACCCTCAAAATCAGTACTCCCTGAAGAGTTTATCTCCGGTCCGGATGGTTTTGTTTTTGGAATATATTCTTCTTTATCAAGATTGATTATTTGAATATCATACTCAAGAATCAGATTTTCTTTCATGTTCACAATTGGACTAAAAGGAATTTTAATCTCTGATTCCGGTTCGAGTGTTAAACTGTTGTTTAACACTGTATATATATCTTCTTTTCCTGCTGATTGCCTGGAAAGGATACTATCTGTAGAAAGATCAACTGTACCTGTATTCTGCTGCACAGTTCTAATTAATCCAGTAGATAATCCAAGTTCAATTGAATCATCACTCAGCATTAGTTTATTGGAACTCCCTGTTTTTGTAGATTCAAGCATAAATACTACAGTATCGGAAGTATCGTTAATAAGTCTTGCTTTTATCAGACCCCTGGATCGTTTGTTGACTGCATCGACAAAGGTTTGCAGCCTGTTTTCCCTGAATCTGAAAGACACTTCGTTTTCGCCGATACGAAAACTGTAGGTTCCATCAGGTACACGAAAATCATCGGAAAGGGAGGAGGATAAAAATCTGTCTGAACTTGCAACCTGATCAACTCTGATTTTAACTATCTCATTGGAAGCATCACGGCTTGCAGAAGCGCTAACTATTGTTTCATCTGAGGATTCAGCGATATGTTCCTGGAAGGGATTTTGAAAACCGAAAAGCTCACGGGAACTGTCTTTAAAGCGGGATAAAGCCAGGTTTATATTTTGCCAGATCTTCTTCTGGTCTTCGTATGTTTCTTTTTGATCCTCCAGCCTGCGCAGAGGTATTCTTTCGACATCCATAAGACCTTCAATCATCTTATCTGTGCCGTACTTACTGTTTACACCTGGGATGCTTATATCCGACATTTATAATTCCTAAAACCCGGAGAATAGATGCAGGCTAAATTTTTTCATCAAAAATCAGGCCAATTACCTCCTTCATTCTTATATGTAACTTAAGGAGTGCTTCTGAGGGTATAACTCTAATTACTTTATCGGTTTCGGCGTCAATCACCTTTACAACTACTTGATTCAGCTCTTTATTCACTGAATAGCTGAGTTTTCTGTTTAAAACAGAAGAGATATTTAAAACCTCTTTTACATACTGGTCAGTCTTTGCTCTGGAGACAGCTTTGCGTTTATTCTCTGTTTCAAGGGCTAATAACTGATCTTTTAGCTGAGTGGCCTTCCTTTGCTGCTCAATTTTAAACTGTTTTTTATGGAGATCTGTCGAGACCTCAGGCTTAACAGGAGGAACACCAGATAGTTTTTTAACATCAAGTTCCATAATACTCACCATCTTGAAAAAAAACGGGAGAGGGGCGCGACCCCCCCCGATAGAAATAGTGATGAGATAACGTCCAGAAATCTCATCAACTCTGTAGAACGGTTTTTACTACAGTAACTGCAGTACTGACTGTGTGCTGGCGTTCGCCTGTGCAAGCATTGCTACATTAGCCTGTGACAGGATCTGATTCTTAACATAGTCCACCATTTCGGTAGCCATATCTACGTCTCTGATCCTTGATTCTGCTGCCTGCAGGTTTTCAGATGCAATAGCAACACCCTTTGAAGCCATTGTGAACCTGTTCTGGTAAGCACCAAGATCTGCTCTCTGCTGAGATACGACCTTGAGGGCTGAATCCACCATACCAATTGCCATATTTGATTCTTCAGGTGATTGGATACTGATGGTCTCAGTAGTTCCCTGAGCTCCCTGAATACCTAGCGCCTGGGCTGTCATTGTCCCAATGTATACTCTTTCATTCTGGTCCATATTTGCACCAACCTGAAACTGCATTATAGTTTCTGAATCTCTTGAAAAATTACCAGTAAGCATATTCATACCGTTAAACTGGGCATGGGAAGCAATTCTGTTGATTTCATCAACAAGCTGTGATACTTCCACCTGAATCTGCATTCGATCTTCCTGGGTGTAAACACCGTTGGCTGATTGAACAGAAAGTTCTCTCAGTCTGTGGAGTATATCCTGTGTTTCCTGCAGATAACCTTCGGCTGTCTGAATAAAGGATACACCGTTCTCGATGTTTCTTTCCGCCTGGTTAAGACCACGAATCTGACCTCTCAGTTTTTCTGAAACTGCCAGACCTGATGCATCATCTCCGCCCTTGTTGATACGCATACCGGAACTTAGCTTTTCAATGTTGCTTGCAATATCGGTACCTCTGGCACCAAGTGTTCTGTTTGCATACATTGCGCTCATGTTGTGATTAATTATCATGTAACCCTCCTTGATAGGTTAAAAGAGGCATCCTTTGCCTCTTGCTTTATGCATTGTTAGGAAGGAAACAAAAGATCTTACTGCGCCTCTTCTGCCCCGTTCATTCCTCCCTGGATACGAGGAGATTTATCCGACCCGCACTGTCATTGGCGTGCGGATCGGAAACTCCCTTCGTACAACTATGCCCTTTATTTTAAGGAGAGTATTATTTCAAAGAACAACGGTAGTCTATCTATAATATAAACCCCAATTAGAATAACTGCAAGACTGATTGTGTTTTTGAATTAGCCTGAGCAAGCATTGCTGTGCCAGTCTGTACAAGAATCTGATTCTTTGTATATTCAACCATCTGCTCAGCCATATCTACGTCTCTGATTCTTGATTCTGCAGCCTGAAGGTTTTCAGCGCCAATATCAATACCAACTATAGCATGTGAAAGTCTATTCTGGTAAGCACCAAGATCTGCTCTCTGTTTATTAACAGTCTTTAAAGCCATATCAATAGTTCCGATTGACATATTTGCATCCTCAGGAGAACGTATGGAAACAAATTCTCCGGTTCCAAGATCAGTTATACCCAATCCTGCTGATGTCATTGTTCCGATGTAAACTCTTTCTCTCTGATCCATGTTTGCACCAATATGGAGCCACATGGATGCTGTTACAGTGTTTTCACCTGTTTCATTTGCAAAACGGCCTGTCAGCATGTTCATGCCGTTAAACTGGGCATGAGAAGCAATTCTATCGATTTCATCAACAAGCTGGCTGACTTCAACCTGAATCTGCATTCTGTCCTCTTCACTGTAGATACCATTGGCAGCTTGTACAGCGAGTTCTCTCATCCTGTGAAGGATATCCTGGGTTTCCTGCATATAACCTTCTGCTGTCTGTATAAAAGAGATACCATTGGCAGCATTTCGGGAAGCCTGTCTAAGACCACGGATTTGTGCTCTCATTTTTTCTGATACGGCAAGACCTGAAGCATCATCACCAGCTCTGTTTATACGCAGACCTGAGGCTAAGCTTTCCATGTTTCTTGCGACATTACTATTTGTGACTTTCAGTTTGTTTTGAGCGAACATTGCACTCATGTTGTGATTAATAATCATTTGTTTCCTCCATGAAAACATCTTCCTGGAGCATCCTTGCTCCATTTTTTTTACCTTTTTTAAAAAAATGTGAAAAAAAAACACATTTTCTATTAAGGCATCTCAGATTTCTCCGATATTGATACTATAGGGGGGAAGACTGTACTACTCCAGGTACCGTGGATTACAGTTCCCCCTAGTAAACAGGTTCGGTAGCCCACCTTTATATCTTGAGTATTAATTGTAAAAAAATAAAAATTTATGTATGTTTATTCTTTTGTAAGAAATTCGAGGTATTTTTTAGCAATTTGATCATCTGGTTCTATTTCAAGAACAGTTCTAAAGAATCCGATTGCTTCTTCATTATTATCTTCTTTTAGAGCCAGTATTCCAAAATTAGATATAATTTTTATATTGTCGCCATCAAGTCTGAGTGCTGTAGTTAGTTTTTTTCTGCATTCACTGTACTCTCCCAGCTCAAGAAGGCAGATAGCCAGCTCATTATAGCTGTCTACATTTTCCTCATTTAGAGTTAAACACGTTAAAAGAGCATCTTTACCTTTCTGATATTCACCTATTCTTCTATATGCCCATCCCAGAAGAAACCATCCATTCCATACACTGGAATTGGTTTTCAGATAATTCCCAATCTTTTCTATTCCCGATTCTTCTCTTCCTATTTTTATTAATTCGTATGATTCATTAAACACCATATCATTTGCAGAGAGTTTTCTAATCTTATCAAGGATAGTTATAACATGCTTTTTTTTATCAGAAATTTTCGTAACAGCCACGTAGTGATCAAGAAGGAAGATTGCCTTTTCCATATTTCCATGTTTAAGGTAGAAATTACCTCCATTGAACAAAACATCCTCTGAATCGGGATGCCTTTTTATTGCTTTTTTATAGATTTCGAAGGCTTCTTCTACTTTTTTATCTGCAAGCTCATGGTTTTTTAGATTTTCATACAATTCTGCCTGCTCTTCAAAAACAAGGGCAAGGTTTGTAAGGTTTTGTTCCATATTGGGATCAAAGTTTGCAAGAGCACGAAATATTTCTTCTGCAATGTCATAATCCTTATTTCCTGCTTTAATAATTCCTGTTTGTGTCATTTCTTCATTTATATCCGGCCTGACAGCATGTATAAAGCTTCTGTAGTATTCAATATCCTTGTGAGATGGATCCCAGGCAAATATCTTTAGCATAGCAGCTATAATCATTTTCCAGGAAAGATTCTGCATTTGCCACTCGCTATCTTCAGTAGATATCTCTATAGGCATAAGAATAGAGCTGTCAATATTAAATCCATTGATTTCCTGTTCAGTATCTTCAGGAATAGAAATATATATTATCTGGTTGAGAGCAGGG
>CBDVAD010000159.1:0-7913 GCA_965371875.1 uncultured bacterium | reverse complement strand
AAGGATGGAGATAGGAGCAGTAATAGGAGCGGCTCTTAAAGATAATGTCAGGCGGAGTACTCCCTTAAAGGGAGATGTCGTTATCCTTGTAGGAGGTATGACAGGAAGAGACGGCTGCGGTGGTGCAACCGGTTCCTCTAAAGTGCATGATGAAGATTCTGTGGAGACTGCCGGGGCAGAGGTTCAGAAGGGGAATCCTCCGGAGGAAAGGAAGCTTCAGCGGCTTTTTAGAAATGGTGATGCTGCAAGACTTATAAAACGCTGTAACGATTTTGGTGCCGGTGGTGTAAGTGTTGCCATTGGCGAGCTTACAGAAGGACTTGTAATAAATCTTGACAGAATACCAAAAAAATACGAGGGTCTCAGCGGTACCGAACTTGCTATATCCGAATCACAGGAGAGAATGGCAGTTGTTGTAGAGGCTCAGGATGAAGATCTGTTCTGTTCCCTGGCGGCAGAGGAAAATCTTCTTGCCACAAGAGTAGCAGTAGTTACCGACACAAATCGTCTGCAAATGGAATGGAACGATAAGTTTATTGTTGATCTTTCCAGGGATTTTCTGGACTCAGGAGGAGTTACAGCAAGAACAGATATAACAGTAAAAGCTCCTTCTGACAGAAGTTTTTTTGCCGATCGTAAGGAACAATTTAGTAAGGCGAGAGTAAATCCTAAAATCCTAATTAAAAAGTGGATAGAGATTCTCGGGGATCTTAATATATGCAGTCTGCAGGGACTAAGCGAGCGTTTTGACTCTACCATAGGCTCTGGTTCAGTACTCCTTCCTTTTGGTGGAAAATATCAGCTTACCCCTATAGAGGCAATGGTTTCAAAGATTCCCGTTTATAAGGGGGATACTACAACAGTCAGCCTTATGAGTGAGGGCTACCTTCCTGATATTGGGAAATGGAGTCCTTTTCATGGAGCTGTTTACGGGATTGTAGAAGCAGTAACAAAGATTGCTGCTGCAGGGGGTAATTTTCGCCGTATCCGTCTTACCCTCCAGGAATATTTTGAAAATCTCGGAGGTGACAGACAGAAGTGGGGCAAGCCTTTCGCAGCTCTTCTAGGGGCCCTGAAAGTACAGCTGGAACTGTCAATTCCTGCAATTGGCGGGAAAGACAGTATGTCAGGATCTTTCAATGAACTGACCGTTCCACCGACTCTTGCAGCTTTTGCAGTATCTGTCGGAGAAGCTTCTGATATTGTTTCGCCGGAATTTAAGATCTATGGCAGTGATGTTGTTATCCTCATTCTTCCCAGGGATAAAGATGAGCTTCCAGATTTTGAAATAATGAGATCGAATCTTGATTTTCTCCATTCTCTGGTAAAAGATGGACAGATATCCTCTGCCCATTCTGTACGTTTTGGTGGTATTGCTGAAGCTGTGAGTAAAATGTGTTTCGGCAACATGATAGGAATAGAATTAGAGGGAGATTTTGATTTTTTTGAACCTTTATTTGGGTCTGTAATTGTAGAATTAAAAGATAAATTCCAGGAGCTTAATATTCCTTCCGGGGTCAGTATCCATAAACTTGGAGTAACTGTTTCGGTAGAAAAAATAACAAGTAAAGATGTTGTAATATCCCTTGAAGATGCTCTTTCCGCATGGATCGGACCCCTGGAAGATGTTTTCCCATCCCATCATGTTGATGAGACGCTATCCTCCCCGGTCTCTGAGTTCTCCAAAGAGATCGAAGGAGCTAAAGGGGTCAAAAAAATTGAAGGATCAAACCTGTTAAAGCCAAACCTGCTAAAGAGTGTTAAACCACAGGTCTGTATTCCTGTGTTTCCCGGTACAAATTGTGAAATTGATAGTGCCAGACAGTTTATAAAGGCTGGTGCCCTTGTAGACAGTCCTGTTTTTCGTAACCAGAAATCTTATGAAATTGAGGAATCTCTGAACAGGCTTGCAGAATCAATCAGGGGCTCACAAATTGTAATGATACCAGGTGGCTTCAGTGCAGGAGATGAACCGGACGGTTCCGGAAAATTTATTGCCTCTGTTTTCAGAAACAATCAAATAGCAGATGCACTGATGGATCTTATTTGTAAAAGAGACGGCCTTGTTCTTGGAATATGCAACGGTTTTCAGGCTCTTTTAAAACTCGGTCTTCTTCCCTATGGGGAAATACGGGATATGTCATCTGATGCACCGACTTTGACCTTTAATAAAATAGGCCGACATGTATCCAGAATGGTCAGGACAAGTGTTGTATCTACCCTCTCTCCGTGGTACTCTTCTCTTAATCGGGGTATGATTCATGCAATTCCTGTTTCTCATGGGGAAGGGCGATTTATTGGAAAGGATGAGGAGATTAGAGATCTTTTTAACCTGGGGCAAATAAGCAGCAGGTATGTAGATCTGGATGGGAAAGTGAGTATGAAGTATCCCTATAATCCCAATGGTTCAGTCTTTGCAGTTGAAGGATTAACAAGTTCTGACGGCAGGATTATGGGTAAGATGGGACATTCTGAAAGAACAGGAGATTTTATAGGTATAAACGTTTCCGGGGATAAGGATCAGAAGATCTTTGAGTCCGGGGTAAATTATTTTTTATAACTGAAATGCTTTTTTAGCGCATTTCATCCATATAACGCTGGTAATATGGACCGGCAGTTTCTACAGAGGGACCTTGAATCCTTCTACTATGGGTGAATCAGATGATGTCTCAATCTACGTAATAGTTCTAATGATTATTATGTGAGGAAAACCGTCATCGGATTACCTTTGGTAGTCTGATGGCGGTTTTTTTATTTTCGAGCAGAACGAGTGCAGTGGAAAATTTTATAATATAAAGATTTTCCATTGCCGGGTTAGGGATGAAAACATCAGGTTAATACCTGTTATCTTTTTTGAAGGAGTAGTGTTATGAAGGTTGGTATCATTCTTGGAAGTAGTTCGGATAAAGATGTTATGAGGAGTGCCGGAAAGATTCTTGATGAATTTAACGTACCCTGGAGTGCTCATATTCTTTCAGCGCACAGGACACCTGAGCTACTGAAGGAACAAATTATGAAAATGGAAGCAGATGGAGTGGGGTGTTTCATTGCAGGTGCGGGATTGGCGGCCCACCTTCCCGGGGTCATAGCTTCTCTTACAATAATCCCTGTTGTGGGTGTTCCAATAAATGCGGCTCTGGATGGGATGGATTCTCTGCTTTCGATTGTTCAGATGCCGAAGGGTATCCCTGTAGCTACAGTCGGGATTAACAATTCCGCAAATGCCGGTCTTCTTGCTGTTCAGTTTCTTTTCAGCGGAGATAACGGGCTTCAGAATAAGATGAAGAAATACAGGGCGGATATGAAAGAACGGTTTGCAATAGAAAATAAGAAGGGAATAAAACTGTAATGGAAAATATAGATGCATAATAATGACAAACTGCCTGAAAGAAATAAATTGTTCGAAAAGGATAAACTGCCTGAGAAAGATAAATTGCAGGAAGAATGTGGTGTGTTCGGATGCTATTCCAACTCTACACTTGATGCAGCAGTAGTTACTTATTACGGGCTCTACTCACTGCAGCACCGGGGACAGGAGAGCGCAGGGATTGCTGCAACCAACGGGGAAGTTATTAAGGTTCAAAAGGGGATGGGCCTTGTTTCGGAGGTATTCAGCAAAGAAAAACTGAATCTCCTAAAAGGTTCTTCGGCTGTTGGACATGTACGTTACTCTACAACAGGGAACAGTGATATAAAAAATGCTCAACCCCTGGATGCAGAGACAAAGCTTGGTCCATTAAGTATAAGTCATAATGGAAATATTGTTAATGCTGATGTTATTCGGGATCTTCTTGAAGATACCGGCCGTTTGTTTCAGACCTCATCTGATTCCGAGGTTATCCTTAATTTGATTGCAAGAGCCTATAAAAAGGGCCTTCCTGAGGCTGTCAATGATGCTGCCAATACGATTCAGGGTTCCTATGCAATTATTATTCTTGCAAATGACTGCATGGTTGGTGCAAGAGACAGGAATGGTATTCGACCTCTCTGTATAGGAAAACTTGATGATGCCTGGATTTTTTCGTCTGAAAGTTGCGCTTTGGATACTATAGGGGCTGAATTTGTAAGGGATGTTAAGCCTGGAGAGATTGTTATTGCAGATAAAGATGGATTACGTTCCATAAACAATATGGAGAGAACTTCCTGTCAGACTTGTTCTTTTGAGTACATCTACTTTGCCAGACCGGACAGTATAATAGATGAGATCGATGTTTATGAGATGAGATGTCGTTCGGGGGAAAGACTCTACGATGAATGTCCTGTAGAGGCGGATATAATATCCGGTGTTCCTGATTCCGGAATTCCTGCGGCTGTTGGTTATTCGAAAAAATCAGGTATTCCTTATGAAATGACATTAATAAAAAATAAATATGTTGGAAGAACGTTTATTACACCTTCTCAGGAATTAAGAGAGAGGGCTGTTAATGTAAAACTTAATGTTATGAAAAACAGTGTAAAGGGTAAGCGTGTAGTTCTGATTGATGATTCAATTGTCCGGGGGACTACAAGCCGGAAGCTGGTTGAAATGTTTAGAGAAGCCGGTGCAGCAGAAATACATCTCCGGGTGGCCTCTCCTCCTGTGGCATTTCCCTGTTATTTTGGAATCGATACACCCTACCGGAGTGAGTTGATAGGTAGTGACGGCGATATTGAAGCCATGAATGACACTATTGGAGCAGACAGTCTTGGCTACCTTAGCAGGAAGGGCCTCCTGGCCTCCCTTGGAGGGGAAGAGAATTTCTGTATGGGATGTTTTACAGGGATCTACCCCGTAGCGGCACAGATTGGAAGAGGGAAAGCGGTAATGGAGAAAAGTAATGATTGACTACCGCGGTGCTGGTGTAGACAGGGATGAAGGGTATAAGACTGTTGCCTCAATAAAGGAACATTCAAAAAGGACCACTACTGATGGAGTTATTTCATCTTTGGGAGGATTTGCTGCTCTTTATGAATTGAAAAATTATAAGGAACCAGTGTTGGTATCCGGAACTGATGGAGTTGGTACCAAGCTGAAAATTGCCTTTGAGCTGGGAATCTATGATACTGTTGGTATTGATTGTGTTGCTATGTGTGTCAATGATATCCTTTGCCATGGAGCAAAGCCCCTTTTTTTTCTGGATTACCTTGCATGTGGTAAATTAAAATCAGAAGAGGCGGCATCTATAGTTAAAGGTATTGCAGATGGCTGCCTTGAAGCCGGGTGTGCCTTGACTGGTGGTGAAACTGCAGAGATGCCGGGTTTTTACAGTAAAGGCGAGTATGATATTGCAGGGTTTTCTGTAGGTGCTGTTGAAAAAAGTAGAATTATAGATGGAAATACCATTAGAAGTGGAGACTTACTTATTGGATTCGATTCTTCCGGTATTCACAGCAATGGTTTTTCTCTTGTCCGAAAACTGGTGGAAAATTTAGATGAAGATTTTTTAGGAAATCCCATTGGTCAGGAACTTTTAAAACCTACGACCATCTATGTGAGACCAATTCTGAAAATTTTAGAGAAGATTAAAATAAAAGGAATGGCTCATATAACAGGCGGGGGACTGTATGAGAATGTACCCCGTATGTTTGGTTCGGAATATAATGCTGTTATAGATAAGAAACGACTAAATGTAAATCCTGTCTTTGATTTCCTGATGAACAAGGGAGTTGATGAGAATGAGATGTTTCATACATTTAATATGGGTACAGGATTTGTAATTTGTATTGATCCCGGGGATGAAAAGGAGGTACTGGAAATAATTGCAAAATCAGGGTTCTCTGCCCGGACTATCGGGGTAATTAAAAAGGGGAGTGGTACTCTGTGTTTAGAATAACAGTTCTTATTTCCGGTACAGGCAGTAATTTGAGATCCATAATGGAAGCAGTTGAAAATAGGGAATTGAAATGCAGTCTTTCATCGGTAATAAGTGACCGCCAATCTGCAGAGGGTTTGAAACTGGCAGAGGCAAAGGGAATAAAGACCTTTGTTTTCTCAGGTAAATCAATTTCAGATAAAATTCTGGATGTAGTAAAAGAGGACACAAATCTTATTGTCTGTGCCGGGTTTCTCTCAATACTGGAAGGAAGACTTATTGATGAGTTTCATAACCGGATAATAAATATACATCCTGCACTTATTCCTTCATTTTGTGGAAAAGGAATGTATGGATTAAGAGTTCATGAGGCTGTTATTGATTACGGTGTTAGAGTTAGTGGCTGTACAGTTCACTATATCGAGAATGGGGTTGATACAGGCCCTGTTGTTTTGCAAAGAACTGTCGATGTGTTGTACACTGATACAGCAGAAAATCTGCAGAAAAAAATTCTTATAGAAGAGCACATTGCTATTGTGGAAGCTGTAAGATTGATCAGTGAGGATAGAATTGTAGTTACTGGCCGGAAGGTATTAATAAAATAATATAGGGAGATTAACTTGATAAAGCGGGCATTGATAAGTGTATATGATAAAACAGGAATAGCAGAATTTGCAGAACTACTCACAAGTATGAGTATTGAAATTATTTCATCCGGGGGAACTTATAAGTTTCTGAAAGATAAAGGTCTTGATGTTATCGAAGTTAATCAGGTAACCGGATTTGATGAGATTATGGATGGCAGGGTAAAAACACTCCACCCTTCTATTCATGGTGGTATTTTAGCAAGGCGGAATAATCAGTCAGATATGGCTATTCTTAAAGAGAAGAATATAACACCCATTGATATAGTAGTAGTAAATCTGTATCCATTTTTTGAAAAGTACGGGACAGATCTTCCTTTTGATGAAAAGCTTGAGTTTATTGATATTGGCGGACCTACCATGCTTCGTGCTGCTGCTAAAAATTTCAAGGATGTAATTGTTATTACAAATCCTGACGATTATCCTGAAGTATCAAAATTAATTTCAGAGACAGGAGATATCGATTTTAAGATCAGACGCCGTCTTGCAGGTAAGGTCTTTAATCTCATGAGCGCTTATGATGCTGCTGTTTCAAATTTTCTTCTTGAGGATGATTATCCTGAATATCTTGCTCCTGTGTATAAAAAGAAAAGTAATCTTCGTTATGGAGAAAACCCTCATCAGAGTGCTGCTTTCTATTCATCTCTAATTTCTACGGGATCCATGAACGGATTTAAGCAGCTTCAGGGAAAGGAGCTGTCCTATAATAATATAAGAGATATGGATATCGCATGGAAGGTTGTGTGTGAATTCGAAGAGATTGCCTGCTGTGGATTAAAGCACAACACTCCCTGCGGAGCAGCAATAGGAGAAAATCTTTTTGATGCTTATAAAAAAGCTCATGCAGGAGACCCTGTTTCCATTTTCGGTGGGATTGTTGCCGTAAACAGAACTCTGGACAAAGAGACAGCAGAAGAGATGACAAAAACATTTCTGGAAGTAATTCTTGCTCCTTCCTTCAGTAAGGATGCTTTGGAAGTTTTTAGAAAAAAGAAAAATTTGAGACTGATCCAGTGTGATGCCCCCTCTGCAGAGAGTCGGGAATCTCTCACAGTAGATGGTGGCCTTCTTGTTCAGGATACAGATCTAAAAGCCCATGAAAAAATAGAAGTTGTTACAGAAGCTAAACCCGATGAAAGCCAAATTTCAGATATGCTTTTTGGTGAGATAGTCTGTAAGTATGTTAAATCAAATGCAATTGTTATTGTAAAAGACAAGCAGGTTCTGGGTGTCGGTTCGGGACAGGTAAACAGAATCTGGGCTGCGGAGCAGGCTTTGGAAAGAGCTGCAGATAAATCTCAGGTTAAAAGGGCAGATGGAGCAGTACTAATCTCAGATGCTTTTATCCCTTTTCCCGATGTTGTTGAGACTGCAGATAAATTTGGTATAAAAGCAATACTCCAGCCTGGAGGTTCTGTCCGGGATGAGGATTCGGTGAAAGCCTGTAACGAAGCAGGAATAGCAATGGTCTTTTCCG
>CBDVAD010000158.1:0-7948 GCA_965371875.1 uncultured bacterium | reverse complement strand
AGATCCGGGTCGTAATAACGTGCTCCATAGTAATATAAACCTGTAGAACTATCCATCTCTTTGCCATTGTAACTGTATTTGGGCGATTCAACAGATCCGCTGCTATAGGCAAGCTGTCCAAAAGGTTCATAACCCATGTCATATACAATTTCAGGTTCATCGGGATACCCGTTGTTTATTATTACAGAGGTCGAACCCAGGTGGTCATTGTGGAAAAACAGAGGATCCCCGTCATTTACACATTCGGCAACCTTTTTTCCTAGTGCAAAGTAATATTTTGTTTCCTTATACTCCGAACCGGGACCGTACGATTCCTCGTAACCGGGGAAGAAATAGTATGTTGTAACATCTCCCGCGATTGTTTTTACACGGCTTCCGCCGCTGTCATAGTCTGCCTTAAATATTGTTTGCAAGCCGCTGCCCGATCCTGCAGGTCCGGTTTCTGCCCAGAGTGCAGGGGTATGGTCCGGGGTCCAGTCTGCTGAATGGGCGGTATGCGGGGTTAAACATGCGTATATTATATTTTCATAGGTGCATTTTTCATCTATAGAATATACCGCACCCAGTGCCCATTCCGGGGGATTTGCTGAGCTGCCGTTATTGTCAATTACTTCTATAAGCCTGTTTTGGATGTCATAAATATAATCGATATCAGTATTAACAGGATTATGTTTGTTAATCATGTTACCTGCGCCATCGTAATCGTACCCGTATTCCATGTTTTTAGTTACGGCATGTACATGTGCAGGATCTTCGTACAGATATGTTTTAACAAATGGACCATTTCTGTGTACAGTTTCTATATTTCCAATGTTGTTATAGGTGTAGGAATAATCTCCATATTTACCCGAGGCTGATGTCAGTCTGTATAGATTATCGTAGGTAAAATCCTGCCGTCTGTCCGAATGCAGTCCGTCTACTATTGCCGTTACATTACCAATGTCATCATACCCGTAGTAATGCTGTACTATAGGAATATCATCCCAGTTTATGGTGTTTTTTAAACGTACTCTATAGGCACTATCGTAGTAATACATGTCTTTAAAGCCGTTTCCTAAGGTCATATTATTTATCTGGCCATTGGGGTTATACTGAATGTTCTGTATAAAGTCCCAGTCGTAGTAGCTGCCGTACATGCTTAGAAGCCTTCCCGACTTATCATAGGAAAACTCAAGCTCCTCCTCATTATTGGGGTAAACCATAAGGGTCATTCTTCCCAGCATGTCGTATTCATACTCCATGCAGCGTATTTTAGAGCCTATATACTTGTAATGCTTTATTACAGCACCTGTTTCATTGTAAATAAAACAATCTGTTGTGACCGAAATGCCGTTGCGTATAACTTCTTTATTAGTCAATCCGCCAACAGGGTAACCTCCTCCCACTCCTTGCCAATAGGTATCGTATTTAAAAGAATCATAATTATTCTCCGGATCGAAATATTTGGTTTTTACCAGGCGTCCGAGCTTATCATATTCATAACTTACGATGTTCTCTGCTCCATCGATAGTTGCATCCAGAGCGCCAACTGAATTATAGAAAAATCGTTTTATACCCATATCCGGATCGTTGATACGATATACTTGGCCCAGCATATTATAAAAGAATTCTGTAGTGTTACCGGCGTCATCAATTATCTCGGTCCGGTTGCCTGTTCCGCTAAAATAATTGTATTTTGTAACAATTGGACTGGAGCTGTCCAGGAATTCACGGGTTTCACGGATTCTTCCCATTCCATCCTTAAATGACATTGTTTTATTTCCATTTTGATCAATAACAGTTGTAATCCATAACTTATTTTCCGTTCTGGCAACAGTATTGTCTGTTCCGTATGCCTCTGTAACCGATCCATAATCATAATCCAGCCAGCTTAAAGTAACTGCAGACGATCCTTCATGAGGATTCTTTGGCCTGGTGTACGATCTTCCGGTAGTTAAATAGGGGGCATATGTTCTGATCCAGGTCTTGTTTTCGATTATCCCATAATATATATCAGTTGTTTCATACCTTAATCCACCTCCTATATCATTACTGCAAAGTTTTATCTGAACGACCCTTCCCAATCCATCAATAAAAGTATATTCGTCCAGAAACTCGTTGGATCCGCTTCCATAATATGTTGCAGTTCCCGTTGATGCCGGCCTGGTAATAATACCGTTATCATCCATTTCTGCTTCGATATACAGGAAACGCGCTTTTTTAATATCTCCCGGAATCCATGTTTCCCTAATCCTGCCGAATGCGTCATAGGAGACTCTGTGCTCAATACCATTAATGTCGGTCGTATATATTACACGATTAAGTTCATCATATTCAATTTCCATTTCATGGTTTAAAGGGTCTATTGTCATTACAGGCAAAGAATGGAAATAATCATCGAAGACTTTTTGTGAACTATTACCCCCTGCATCGGTAATCTGAATAATGTTACCATATTCGTCATAATCATTATGGATTGTATTTATCCAGTCACTTCCCTCCCATTCTTTTATATCCGTAAGATAAGTGGTAGTTGTATCGTATATATTTCTGGTTTTGCCTCTTAGTTCAGGTACCGTTCCGGTCCCCTCAAATCCGTACATCCGGGTTTCCTCCACAAAGGGAAGAATCCAGTTGTCATAGGAAATATGAGTATACACTTTTTCAGACATGAATTTATCATCACCAATATCATTGAGGTTTTCATCAATCTCTCCATATCCGGTAATGACCTCTTTTTTTATGAAGTTAAAATTTTCATATTCTTCAAAAGTATATTCGTAGTGTTTGCTTATAATTCTCTGGTCTGAAAAATCCTCTTCATAGAAAAAATGATACTCATCATCCAGCAATGGTCTGAATATTTCGGAATCAGATCCCGGCGGTAGATCAACAGGCTCCATCAGATAATGATCATAAACGGACTTGGAAAGAAGGGTGTCGAATGAATTATAAACTTCCTTTTCATATAGAATGCCCTCCATATATGGGTCTGTATGATACCGGGAAATTGTATAATTCAAATCGGGGCTGTCTGTTCTGACAAAACCAAAGCCTCTGAACGTTCTTTCTTTCATATCATATACACCGTCTTTAAAGGTATATCCGGTTACGTATCCTCTTCCAAATCCATCGTTTTTGGTAATTGTATCCACGACCCATCTGGAAGGTTTGTGTTTAGGATTGTCTATTTTATCTATAGCTTTATAGGTAAATTCGGTTGAACCTCCATGCGAATTTATTATTCTTTTTAGTTTATAGGCGCCCCCACCCTTGCTTGCATAATAAGAAAGAGAACTTGCATTTTGTGCAATTACCCTGTCAGGGCATCCATCCCCATTAATATCAAGAAAAGCTGCGTCATCACCAACGTATATTTGTTCCCATTGAGGACCCATGTAACGATAATTTGTTAAACAAAAAGAATCTTCTACATCAAGTATTCCTGCATAACTAAAACCTGCACCTGTATTTATCCATACCTTTATCTCTTCCAGACCAGTTTCCTGAGAAAGTCTATCAGGCAGCCCATCATTATTAATATCAGATAAACAGCTCACAATCCCTACAGCATGCCCCTTATGAGGAAAAGGTAGACGCTTTGTACCTACATACTCAAGTCTGTCCAGCGGAACATTGGAAGATGTCAGATACTCCTGAAACTCAAAACCATTTCCGTTATTATACCATACAGCAAACCCCAAATTCCAGGTTGACCATTTTGAAATTCTATCAGGAAGACCATCGCCATTTATGTCAATGTAACTCATAGAACCATTATGGTCAAAACTTTGAAAATCTGTCGGAATTCCATTCGGCTGAGTCCATTCTACCATATTATCAAAATAAGACCCTCTGTTAATATTTATATAACATTCTCCATCGGGATAACTTTTTTTAATACGGTCAGGCAAACCATCACCATTCATATCGATGTATTCGCATATTTGTCCAAAAACAGATACATGATCTATAGTAAAACTAATCGAATACCCGTCATCACCATCTGCAGTGGTTATATCTTCATAATCGGGATCAAATCCTGATCCAGTCCCATAATAAACACGTAGTGGTTGGGGAAGAATTGGATTTAATCGATCATAAAATTTATGCACCCGATCCAAATAACCATCACTATCAATATCCAAGAAACTTGATGTTAGTCCAGATAACGCCAAAGCAGGATCTAGTTTATGATACAAAAAATATGACCCATAGGTGTCATAACCGTTTGGAACTTCAACAAAACTACTTCCAGTATTAATCCATACTTTCATAATATTACTGGTATCGTCTTTCTGAACGCGATCAAGCAATCCATCCCCATTAATATCTATAAAATTAACAGCTAATATTGGAGCCAGCAGGTGATCATTATTAAACCATTTGATAAGACCATCTCCAATATCTCCCATATCTACCGGAGTTTCTTCGAAACTCATATCAAAATCATAGTAATTGAAAATAACCGGATTTAATTCAGGCGAAGTCCCTCCAACATCATAATTCCCTGTAGGTATTATTTTTGTTATTCGCCAATACAGATCGAAATCAGAATCGTGTTCTATTTTACAACCATCTATTACATTAAAATATCCATTTTCATGATAAGTTCCCATTATATCGTTATTAAAATAAAATGCCGATGTGTTCTCTGTTTCGATATAGGAATTTATTGTATAGGGATAATATGTTTTTTCCACCCTGCTAGCACTTCTATAACTGATCTTTTTATATTTATCAATTTTATTATATTTTAATAATGTCAGTATTCTTCCATCAACACCCATCTTTTCCGACATAATATAGCTTAGATAGTTCTCTCCATTTGCCGGGTCAATTTTATATTCATAGTATTTTTTATCAACCATATCCGCACTTGTTGTCTCTGCAATACCCCATGCTCTGACTTTGCCTTCATGGGTACCTCCATATGCAAGGAATTTAGAACTTCGTAATCCGGAATTTCCACTGCCGTCCGACCTCTGGCCGTACCAGCCTTTACTGCCGTCCAAGGCGGTAACAATCCAGTAGGAATTGTCCTGATCATCGGGATTATAATAACATATTCTGGATCCGTCAAAACCTTTCTTAACATAAATACGATAATCAGACTCTGATTTGACATATACCAATTCTTCGCCATCCAGTTCAAAGGTATCATTAACTGTGTATTCCGGAACACCAAGCCTTGTACTTCTGGTTATGCCTCCTCTCCCGGATAAATCCCAGCCGCCGGAACTTGAATAATACAGACTGACAGCTCCTACGGGATAGGAATAACCTGCATCTCCTCTGACACCTACATTGCCGCCACCTGTTGTTGAGCTACTGGGGGCAGTACTGTCAAAATACTCTGTGTTGCTTATATTATCACCAAATACATTTAAACTACTCAACAATAACATAATCATCATTACAATAATAAATTTTCCTTTCACTTTCAAACCTCCATAAAAAATAAATTCGAGATAAACAGCCTTTCATTAAAAAATTACTTTCAAAGATAAAATAATCGGGATAGTTTGAATATTTTAACCCAGGATTTCCCTGTTAGCAATGTAAGATTATTGTTAGAAATGTTAGAATACTGCTATTTTGCCGGGAAAACCTTTTAATTTAAAATATCTACTTTCAAAAAACTGGAATGTTCTATGAAACCAAACACAAATTTATTTGCCGGTTTTGTATATATATCAATAGCACATAATTTCTCTTAGCTTAGGATCAAGATTAGAAAGAAGTAGATCGGGCAGTAATACTTCGGGATTCGTAACTATTGCTGCTTTGTCACATTAAGAATATGTAACTATTATATTATTTTCCAGAATTATTCTACCTTCTTTTTTAAGGCCGTAAATAACACCTAAAAAGTCGGAATCCGGTATTTTCCGGGAGAATTTGTTTTCAAGAATTTCTTTTAGACTGGAAACAGGAACTTTTTCCAGTGATGAAATTTCTGCAAGAATCATTGTTTCGTATTCAAATTCAATCCTGTTCCTGTCTTTCATAATTTCCATATGACTCAGGTTAAGGCTTACACCTACAGGAAACAAAAAATGTTCAAGTTCTCTCTGACACTTAATGTAGACACCTATCTTGTCTTCCGTACCTGAATTCCTACAGAAAACAGCAGCGAGAAGAAGATTGTTTTTCACTATTGAAGCATATAACATGTGAACATCTTCTTTTATTGTAAAAACCAGAGAAGTATCCCTGAAAAATGAATCTGACTTTTTTAAATTCTCATAAGCCTTAAAAATCATTTCCTCATCCAGTTTCCAGATTCTGCTTCCCCTGTAAAAAAGAGACTTGTCTACAAAATAGGTATAAAAGGTCTCTGAATAACCAGGAACATAGGGTTCTGCGATTCTATCAATGGATAATCCCAGAGCCTTTATAGCAGCTAAAGTATACAGAGATGTTAACAGGCCATTGCCGGCACGTAAAAAGACCTGTTCCCCATTATCGTTAACAATCGGAACAGGGAAGATAAGATGACCGGAGGGTTCAAGCCCCAGAAGCAGCATCCCCTTATTATAATTACAGATCCATTTATCACCGACACTGACAATGTCAGTTTTAAGTCCCAGACTATCAGCAGCATGATAAGAGGTCATAATATCCGATTCCACAGTGACAAGGAATGTAACATCGGGATTAGGGATCCTACGGAACTTCAAAAAATATTCTGCAAGGATATATCCAGACTTGTCACCATCGATAACCTGAACCAGATCTTTTTTTCTGTTATAATACAGGACAAATCCCCTGTCGCCGTCTCCATCCAGAACAAGGCCGAAGACCTCTCCTGTCCTGTTTCTTCCCTCTGTGAATAACTGTTTGACGATTTTTATAGAGGAATTACAGCCCGAATCAGAAAATTCTTCAAACCCTTCTATTTCCGCGACACCGCAGGACAGATTGATATTGCTGCCGTCAGGTTTTTCGTTAACACAGATAAAATCCAGATTCAAGCGATCAAAAATATCTGTACTCAGGTCAGCGAAGGCACCATTGGCATTGTCAAATACAATAAATGTGTCCTTTAGCAGCTCTTCTGCATTATCGGGAAGTGCAGAAAGTATCATTTCTGAAAATTCACTCTTTTCAGGAGCCTGAACCGGGGATTTCAGGGCATGACTCTGTACACAATAAGGGATTCCATGCAGAAACGAATCAAACATCCAGGCCGACAGCGAATAATCTCCATACATACCTTCCGGTAGATTTTTTTCCCCGTTCAGGAAGAACTTTATCCCATTCTGATTAGAAGGATTATGGCTTGCCGTAAGGACAGCACCTGCCGTTATGCCGCTCTTAAGCATTTGAAAAGGTACTATGGGAGTCGGAGCAATTCCCAAATCCATAACTTTCTGGCCTGCGGCATGAAATCCGTCTATCATTGAATCTCTCAATATCCATCCTGTAGCCATGTCTCTGCTGTCATTACAGACACACACCGTGTCGCCATTCTTGATTTTCCCTGAATAAGACAGCATCGAGACAAAAGAATATGATGCCAGTTTTATCATTTCAGGCATTAACACATTGCTGCGGAGAAAGGCATTGAGATAATCGAGCCTGCTTTCCAGAACGACCTTGCCCCGCATTCCGTCTGTTCCCAGAAAGGAAATCCGTGAAAATGAAAGAGCCCGACTTTCTCTCTCAGAAGACGTTCCAGCCGATTTTTTGCAGAGAACCACCGCTTTTACAGCATTGATGATGACCGGATATTTATAATCATCTAAAAAAGCTGATTTAATCAAATGGTAGCCCAAAAAGATGAGCCCCTTAAACGCAAAGGCCAATATTGCGGCAAGCAATAGATTGATAAGCGGTCCACCCAATGCCGGCCACATCATCCAGCGAGGAGCGAATGGCGCTTTTGCCCCGCAGCTTGCGATGGTAGGTTACGCCAAAACGGTGCGCCTCGTCTCTAATGCGCTGCACCAAATACAGCCCCTGC